>JAQCCA010000001.1 GCA_027621155.1 Pseudomonadota bacterium
CACAACCCCAAGCTTAAAATGCTTTTAGTCCTTGCAAAAAGTATAGACTTAAAATATTTATATGCATCTAAAAACTGAGTAATTCTAAACAAATAAATAAGTTTTACCAGAATTTTATGCATTTAAATTGAAATTGATCAGTTTTGCCACAGCAGCAGTAGGGCTTTAGGTAAATTATCGTTATACTGAAAAAATTATTAAGAAGCACTTATGCTAGATGTTTTTATTTTATAAGCTGAATAAAATTATTCACAGTTACCTAAATGATCAGCAGCGTGCGCTAGTAGCAGATGCTTTTTTATTTGGTGCTGATGCGCATGAGCTGCAGGTTAGAAGCTCTGGCGAGCCTTATTTTACCCATCCAGTGGCAGTTGCATGTGTATTGGCAGGCATGCGCCTTGATTGTGAAACGGTGATTGCCGCCTTGTTGCATGACACGATTGAAGATACTGACGTTTCATCAGAGATTATTGCCAAACGCTATGGTGAGAAAACAGCCCAATTGGTTGAAGGTGTTACCAAGTTAAGCAAGATCGAAACCCATTCAAAAGCAGAATTACAAGCCGAGAATTTCCGTAAAATGGTTTTGGCAATGGTGCAGGATATTCGTGTTATTTTGATTAAGCTGGCTGATCGGTTGCATAATATGACAACTCTTGCGCCACTTCGCCCAGATAAGCGTCGACGGATTGCATTAGAGACTCTGGAGATTTATGCCCCGATTGCGCATAGATTGGGGATGCATCACATCAAAAACTCATTTGAAGAGTTAGCCTTTGAGGCAATGTATCCTTATCGTTATAAGACGCTTAAAACAAAAGTATTACACGCGCAAAAGCATCGTGATCGCTTGTTTCGTAAGATTATGGAGAGATTACAGCATCATTTAGCTGAGCTGCTAGAAAGTGAGCAGTTGGTTTCTGGACGCAAGAAACGTTTATATAGTATTTATCGCAAGATGCGTGATAAAGAGATGTCATTCTCTGAAATCATGGATATCTATGCTTATAAAGTGATCGCACCAACACGACGTGAGTGTTATATGATCCTAGGTGCAATTCATGAGATTTTCAGACCTATTCCTGGACGCTTTAAAGATTATATTGCGACACCAAAAGCTAATGGTTATCAGTCATTGCATACCACCGTTTTTGGTCCTTATGGTGTGCCAATTGAAGTGCAGATAAAAACCAAAATGATGGATGATACGGCAGAGAAAGGGGTTGCCGCACATTGGATTTATAAGGCGAAATCATTAAGCCATGATAATGCTCAAAAGTGGCTAGAGAAGCTTTCTGATTTGCAACAACACGTCACTAAATCAACGGATTTTGTGGAAAGTGTTAAGCTTGATTTATTCCCTGACGAGGTTTATGTGTTCACGCCAAATGGTGAGATTATCGAACTGCCCAAAAGCGCGACCTGCGTTGACTTTGCTTATCACATTCATACCGATATTGGTAATCACTGCATTGCGGCTAAGGTCAATCGCAGAATCACGCCACTGAGTTATGTATTAACCCATGGTGACACCGTTGAGATCATTACCTCGCCTAATGCCCATCCAAATCCAGCATGGCTTGAGTTTATTAAAACAGCGCGAGCAAAACACGCGATAAAGCATGCTTTAAAGCGCCATGAGCATGAGGAGTTTGTGCATATTGGGCAGCAGATTTTGACACAAGCACTACTTAAAAACCATATGGATTTTTCGACTATTTCAGCGGAATTATTACAAGAAGCGTTAGTTGAGTTTAATTTCCCTGGTATTGCTGAGCTCCATGCAGCCATTGGGCAGGCACATTTCTCAGCAAATATGTTTGTGCGTTTTGTTGAGCAAAAACAGCAGCTTGAGAGTGATGGTTATGACTCACAACGCAAATTACTGATTGATGATAGTTATTTGCGCCAATTAGCAAGCTGTTGCACACCAATTCCTGATGATCCAATTATTGGTGTATTGATCTCTGACAAAGGGTTAATGATTCATCGCCTCAAATGTAATGAGTTATTAAAGCTTAAAAAAACACATGAAATTATTGAGACACAATGGGCAAAAGACTGCACGGGTTATTATCCGGTGAAGCTGCGCGTTAGTTTGCAGAATGTACAAGGTGCGATTGCCAAAGTTACTGCCAATATCTCACGCCACGATGCACAAATTTTAAGTTTTAATATTCTGGAGTCTGATGCGCAATATGGTATTGTGCAGACGATGATTGAAGTCAAAGACCGTGTGCATTTGGCACGCGTTATCCGTGGGTTAAAGCACTTAAAAATATGTCTTAAAATAGAGCGTATTTAATTAAGAATTCTTTCTGCCTCCTCAAAAGAGCGTTTAATGCAATCCTCAACGGCTAAGCGCGTAAAGTAGTTACCCGTTAATGCTAAACTGTTGTCTTTGCTTAGCTCACTATTAATCCCGTCAATAAACTGTTGGTGTTGTGATTGATAACATGGCACGCTATTGTTTTTATGTTTGAGATCAATCAAGGCATCTTTAGGAATATTAAGCTTTGATAAAAACCCATCAACTGATTGTTGGTAAGGGATGTTTGTGTTTTTAAAATGCACTGTCATGCCACGGTATTTCTCATGCGTTACTGTGTCGCGCGCCACCATCGAAAAGAAGTCTTGATTCACACCAATTAAGCCATTGATTGGCTTAATATGTTTGATCTTGTCTTTATCAAAAACTAAAGCAACTGTTATGAGTTTAGAAATCTCAGGCTGATGCTGAAGATGAATAAGTGGGTGGTTAAGTTGCGCAAGCAAGCGATAGCAAACATGCCATGGTGTCGCCAAAACTAATTTATCTGCTGTGAATACACCATTATTTGTGGTGATATGCCACTGTTTGTTTTGCTGCTCAACGCTCATCACTTGAGTGTTTAGATTGATCTTTGTATTTGGGTTGTCTGTGTGTGTAAACAAACTTGACATGCCATGCTTAAAAGTAAAGCTGCGTGGTAAACGCTTATCTTTGGCGCGCGCTTTAAAAAGAAAGTCAGCCGGAAAGTGTTGGCTATCTTGACAAAGTACGGCATCAAAGCAATAACGTAGTGTTTTTTGATAATTTTGAGATCCAAAGACAAAGCTGAAATATTCTTCAACAGTACGATCATTAGCATGACTAAATTTAAATAGCGGCAAACCAAGACCTGCGCGAATTGGGTTGAGTTTACTTATAACACTGGCAATTTGATGTTGTGCTGTTAGTAGTTTAAAGGGGTGTTTTTCACGTTTTTGCAACTGATTCAGGAGTCCGTTATCACGACAAAAACTAATTAAATGCTGATAAGAGTTATAAATGGTATGCGTGCCGAGTTCAAGCCAGAAATCACGTGTTTTGGGGCTGTGATAAGTTTCAATACAGCCGCCGAGTTTGTCATTTTGCTCAAGGATAATACTTTTATATCCTTTAAGCGCTGCAAAGTGTGCAAAGCTTACCCCTGAGATGCCGCCACCAATAATAGCAATCGAATGGTGTTCTGCCATGATAATATTCCTTTTATGCAGATAATGCTTGAACTAATGAGGTTGCATATGCGCCTGTACCTAAGCTAAAGCTCAGTGTTAAGGTGTTTTCTGATTCGTTATAGTCATACTCGAGAGTATCAGGATATGCATAGATGCTGCGAAATTGCATCTCGCAATGCGTTGTTAAATACTCAATAAACTTGCCATGAGTTTGCGTAAACTGCTCATATTGATGCAATGCCTCATTGCTGAAAAATAGCTTTTGCTGTTTACCAATCAATGGTGCGGCAATGCTTAACTCTTTGGACTCAATACGCTGTTGGATTTCGCCTTGATTCTCCGCAGTGACTTGAAAGACGCTATTGCCATCACTAAAGCCGACAATATCACCGATTAGCGCTATTTGATCTGTGTGGTTTTGTTGGCGAAACTGAACATAAGCATTAAATAAAAAGCTGCGCATAACCGATAATAAAAAGCCATGATCTTTTGGATTAAGCTTGATTTTACCGTCAATAACATCATGCGCTTGCTGTAAATTATCGTGACCAAAACGTTGCTCACCAAAAAGGTTAATAAAGCCATTTTGCATAATATGTTTAATCTTGGGCTCTATTTCTGCAAAGGGTAATGTTAAATCACGCAACACAAGGGTAAAGCGATTGGCTTTGTGGCTGCCAATTTTAAGCTTTTTATTGTGGCGACTGATGCGTAGAATGTTGCAATTTTCTACATCAAACTCACTAAAATCGATATCAGCTTTACCTGGGTAATATAGCGAGAACCACTGGCGAGTAATCGCGTGTTTATCTTTCAAACCACTGTAACCAATATCGCGCTGCTTAAGGCCGGTATATTGAGATAGTGCACGAATAATATCTTTGGTATTTAAACCATTTTTCTCGATAAAAAGCCAAATATGCTCACCTTCACCAGTTAAATCAAAATCAAAGATTTCTTCAACCAGAAAGTCTTCGTGATAGGTTTTGAGGGCGCCAATCAATTGACTCATTGTTTTTCTTCTCCCTCAGAAGCATAGTCTTTAGGGTATTGTGGCTCATTGTTGAGCTGATGGGTTTTTTCTTTATCGCGATAGGCTTTGGGCTGCAATAAAGACTGCCTTGATGGGTCAAGATTAAGCTTAACACTGTATTCTTGCGAATGCTTTTGCAGCTCAGAAAATTGCCGATAGATGTTCTCCATAATCTCATGTGTTTTATGCACATGTTCATTTATGGTGTTCTGGTAGTGGGTCAGTAGTTTTTTGGTTTCATCTAATTCAGTGCTTAGATTTTTGCTACTTTTACGCATGCTTAAGCCAATAGCAAGCCCGATGATAAAAGCGGCGATAACACCTAAAATTAACGAAATAAGCATGTTTGCTCCTATTGTTGATAAATAAGGGTAACCGCATGGCAGGCGATACCTTCTTTTCTGCCGGTAAACCCAAGTTTTTCAGTCGTAGTTGCCTTGATGTTAACTTGATTTAACGTAAGCTGCAACAGCGTTGCAATACATTGACGCATTTCAAAAATATAAGGGGCAAGCTTTGGCACTTGAGCAACAACAGTGACATCAATATTGGCAATGTCATAACCCTCTGCTTGGATGCCGTGTTGCGCATGCACTAAAAAATCTTTACTTGCTTGATTTTTATGTTTGGGGTCAGTGTCAGGGAAATGCTGACCAATATCACCTAAAGCACCAGCACCAAGGATTGCGTCGGTAATGGCATGTAAAATGACATCACCATCGGAGTGCGCTTGAAGAGAAAAAGGCGCATCAACCTTAATTCCTCCAAGCATTAATGGTTTATCTTCGCTACTGATGCGATGCACATCATAGCCGTGACCAATGCGAAACATTATTAATCCTCGATACTTAATGGGAAGCTGTTGCCAACCCATGCACGAAAACCACCATCCACTGAGATAACATTGTCATAACCCATTTTTTGTAGATTGTCAGCACTTAATGTTGAGCGAAAACCACCACCGCAATATAAGTACATCTTTTGATTTTTGTTAGGAATGAGTTGTTCAATTTTTACTTCAATAATTCCGCGGCTTAAATGACTAGCATTGGGTAAATGCGAATGCGCAAACTCAGACTCTTCACGGACATCAATAAGAAGACCATCTAATGTGTTGTTGTCAAGCATATGTTTAATGTGGAAAACATCACACTCTTTGATGCGTGTTTTGGCATCATTGACTAGTTTAAGAAATTCAGTATTATGTTGCATCTTACGTCCTTTGCATTTTTCTATTTAACAGTTGATGATTGTACACGTAGTCTCCATCTGTGAGTTAGTGTTTTTAGCCTTTGATTTTTTTGGTTCTTGAACTTTGAATCTTCTCTGCTACAGTCGGAGTTAATGGTGTTGCAGGATAGGCTTAAGGATAAGTGATGGCAGTTTTTCAACAAAATAATGTGACTATCTATTTTGAGCAGCATGGCAAAGGACCTGATTTAGTATTGATTTCGGGATTGTCGGCGGATGTAAGCTTTTGGCAGAAAATGTTACCAATATTATCGCAACACTATCGAGTAACAGTGTTTGATAATCGAGGCGTTGGACGGTCCACGCAAACCATCAAGCACTTTAGTATTGAGGATATGGCAGCAGATACTCTGTCATTACTTAAGTATTTGGGTATTACTAAAGCGCATATCGTGGGACATTCTATGGGTGGCGCTATTTTGCAAATGATGTTGAAGATGGCACCAGAGCTTGTCAATGTGGCAATGCTTGTTTGCTCATTAGCGCGCTTGCCAATTATTGCGCACATGCATGTTGAATCAGTTGAGGAAGTTATTGCATTGGGCGCACCTTTATCATTAATTGAGAAAATTGTCTTACCATGGATTTACTCTGAAAGGTTACTAAAAAACAAAGAGTGTCTTGATGAAGAAATTCATTATCTTACACGCCAAGCAGTGCCGCAGTCTAAGTTAGCGCTACATGCACAGATCAGTGCGGTTGAAGGCTTTGATATGACAAAGGATCTTGCACTTATCACACATCCTGTTGTAGTCGTTGTCAGTGATGAGGATATTCTGACACCAATGTCATTATCACGTGAGATTTGTGATCTATTACCTAATGCAAAACTTGAAATGATACATGGTGCTGGGCATATGTTACCTAGAGAGAAAGCAGACGAGCTGACTAATTTGATTTTAAAGTATTGCAATTAGCGCCTTGATAGGCTTGAGTGATGCATAATCCAGTAAATAAACAAGCCCCAAACACCGGTAATGAGGACGGTGATAACCCAAGCAAAGTTTGGCATCATTTGTGGTGTAACGTTATGCTTGGTGAAATTATTTAAATCACGAATGACTGCTAACGTGCAAACAAGATGCACGATGACAGTGAATGCACTGATAACGTAATAAATGTTTTGATACAGATTGATCACGGCTTGGTGGAAATAATCCATGGTGATTCCTTCATGCTTTTTGAATTTTAAAAAATAAACTCAGGTTTTTTGTCAATATCTTTACGCTGATTATGTTGGTGATGTTCGCTAATGATCTCAACAACTTCGTCAATCGAGTCAGTCATGATCAAAAGCTCAGTGTCGCCCTCACTAATAACGCCCTCGGCAACAAGCTTTGTCTTAATCCATTCAACCAATCCACCCCAGAAACTGGTGTTAAATAGAATGATAGGCATATGACGCTTTTTCTTAGTTTGCACTAAAGTGGCAATATCAAAAAGCTCGTCCAATGTGCCAAAGCCGCCAGGCATGCCAATATATGCCATTGAGTGTTTAACAAACATTGCTTTACGTGTGAAAAAATAACGATAGTGTAAGGAGATATCTTGGTGCTGGTTTGGCACCTGTTCAAAAGGCAAATGAATATTTAAACCAATACTTAAGCCTTCACCTTTTGACGCGCCAATGTTGCCTGCTGCCATAATGCCATGACCGCCTCCAGTAATAATACTAAAGCCTTCGTTGGATAATCTGCGCGCGATTTCCTCTGCATCTTTAAAGTGTGGGGAGGTGCTTGGTAGGCGAGCCGAGCCAAAGATACTTACCGCTGGCTGAATGTCATCTAGGCGTTCATAACCTTCGACGAGCTCTGACATGACTTTGAAAATATTCCAAGTAGCACGTGATTGGTCAAAGTGGACATTACCATAAGTCGTTGCGTCTGTGTGCGAACGTGGATGAACGGTTTTTCTTGTTTTATTCATTTTTTATTATCGTATTCCATAATGATAGCGCAATATGGTAACACAAACTTCGATATATACCCACCACAAACCAATTTACAGAATTTCTTGCTTTACATTTCACGTGCTTTTGATAAGTTGGATTTTGGCAATAGTCCTAGCTATTACCTGCAATCCAACTTATCAAAAGCCTCACAAACTGCTTTGCAACTAAACACCGAAAATGATTTGTGGTGGGTATATGCTATGTTAGGTGCTGCGTAATTTAAGAAATTATTGCATAATAAGCGCCAATTAAGCATATCATTAAAACAAAAGGAAACATGATGGGTTTTTTAACAGGTAAAAAAGTTTTAATCGTCGGTCTTTTAAGTAATAAGTCGATTGCCTACGGTGTTGCTGAAGCTATGCATCGCGAAGGTGCTGAGCTTGCATTTACTTATCAAAATGAGCGTTTTAAAGAGCGTATTGAGAAGCTGACTGCACACTATAATCCTGCCGCACTTATCGAGTGTGATGTTACCAATGATGAGCAGATCGATAATGTGTTTGTTGAACTTAGTAAAAAATGGGATGGCTTAGATAGCATTATCCACTCAGTAGCTTATGCGCCAGCTGATCAGCTTGAGGGTGATTTTATTTCAGCGGTTAATCGTGAAGGCTTTAAAGTGGCGCATGATATTAGTGCTTACAGCTTTGCTGCATTAGCAAAGGCGGGACGTAGCATGATGCAAAATCGCAATGGCTCTTTAGTGACGCTAACTTATCTTGGTGCTGAGCGCGCGATGCCAAGTTATAACACAATGGGGATTGCCAAAGCATCACTTGAGGCAACCGTGCGTTACACGGCATTGTCTTTGGGTGCAGAGGGCATTCGTGCTAACGCTGTTTCAGCAGGACCAATTCGCACATTGGCAGCATCGGGCATTAAGAGCTTCAGAAAAATGCTTGATTATAATGCGCAAGTAGCACCGCTTAAGCGTAATGTTGATATTATTGAAGTTGGTAATACCGTCGCATTCTTAGCATCTGATCTTGCCAGCGGCATTACGGGTGAAGTGGTCTACGTCGATGCTGGTTACCATTGTGTGAGCATGGGTGGAATGGAGTAATTACTCATCTAACGATTTTAGATATTTCAAAAACTTATGCGCCAGTAATTGGCGCTTACTCTGTTTGATGATCGGTTGATCATTGCTATCTGTAATATAAAAACTATCCTCAATTGAGAATCCAGAGGTGTGAATTCGTGCGCGTGTAATATTAAGGTTGTGCATTTCAAAAAAATAGCAAAGTGCAGCAAGAAGACCCGGTCGATCAGGGTATTTAACAATGACCTTGCTGTAGTTTTTATGTCGAGGACTCAAAATTTGCACATTCTTCTTTAGGCGCTTTATGGTTGACTTATCAGTTACTAAGGCATTTAACTTAGTGGGGGCATAATCTATTCTGTGAGGTGTCAATTGCGTTTCTAAATGCTGCTCTAGCCATAGCAGCTCTTGCTCGTTTTGCAGTGGCTGATAACTTAAATTAGTAATGCTAAATTGATAAAGCATTTGATTATCGGGAAGTTTGAAAAAGCTTGCTTCGGTGATGTTGATGCTAGCTTTATATAGTAGATAACATAGCGATGACAATCTAATTTCCTTATCGGTAATTAAAATCAGTAATAGCGTTTGATTCAAGCTATGATCAAAATGCGTGTGGATTGAGAGACTGTGGTTGTTGTTGATCATCTGTTGGCAAAGTATGTTATTTTGCCAGATCAAGGTGGCTAATGCCTGTTCTGTAAAGTAGCGAGCTGGTAGATTCTGCCATAGTGACATGGTCATATTGTGATCATCGCATTCTAGCTGTGCCAGAATTTTCTTTTGCGTTTCACCAACTTGCTCTTTAAGCGTGAGCTTTACGGATCTGCTCAACAGTTCACTGGTGCGTGTATACAGATGCTCGAACATCGTTTGTTGCCACTGTGTCCACAATGCGGGGTTGGTGCCTTTAATATCGGCAATGGTCAAAAGAAATAAGCTATCAAGATAATATGGGCTTTGGCAAAATTCAGCAAATTGCGCGATAACCGCATCGTCATAGATATCTTCCTTTTTGACCATACGCGAAAATGCTAAGTGATGTTTAACCAACCATGACAAGAGATGGATTTCATCTTGTTTTAAACGCCAAATTTCAGCATATTTTTGCACAAGGCGCGCGCCGAATTTACTATGATCTACACCGGAACCTTTACCAATGTCATGAAAGAATGCGGCAATATACAATAGTCGTTGCGCAGGATGCTTAAGCATCACCTGATAAGCTAATGGGAAGTCTTGTTCAAAATGAGCTGTCCGCATGCTGCGCAGGTTGCTAATAACCTCAATCGTATGGCGATCAACAGTGTATTGATGATATAGATCAAACTGCATCTGTCCTTTGCTAATGGCAAACTCAGGGATGATTTTTTCAACAATCCCTAAATCCATCATAATACTTAGCGCACCTTTGATATTGTATGGATAGGTGAAAATCGCTAAAAACTGTTGCTGTAATATTTGGTTGGAAAGTAAATTTTTCTTAGCTAATGGTGCAAGTAGTTGCAGTGTATTGCGAACGATTTGAGCATCAAGTGTTTTAACTTCTTGGTGTTGGCAGAAGTATTTAAAAGGTATCAAAATATTGTTTATATGTGTGGGGTAGTTATTCTGTGTATGCTTTAAAATGCCACCATGGATACTAAAACCGTCACTAAGTGCTATATCATTGCTGATTACTTGAGATGCCATTAATTCATGGAAGATGATGCGGTTAATAAGTTTAACGTGACGAATGCTGTTATAGTAATGCTGCATAAATAACTCAATGCTTTTATGTGGCTTTTTGTGCTTAAAACCAAAAAACTCAGCAATCATAAGTTGTTTGTCAATCAGTAGTGAATTTTGCTCGCGTTGATACAAAATATGCAAATAAAAGCGAATAGCAGAAAGCAAGCGATGCGCCTTACTTAAACTCGTTAACTCATCTGCAGTAATATAATAATGCTCAACAAGATAATGTAAATTTACCTTTGGGTGGAGATAAATCAACAGCCAGTGAATACTTTGCAAGTAGCGCAGATTGCCCACAGTATTTTTAAGATCGGGTTGTTGGTTGATTGGGAAGTTACTGTCACGGTCAATTTGCTCAGCATATTTGCTATAAATAAAGTCGCGATGAACAGGAAGATTTTGTTTGCTTTCAACTAATGACTTAAATGTGTCAAAGAGTAGCTCATTGCCACAGATGAAACGTGCATCCAAAATAGCAGTGAGTAAATTGATATCATTGTTAGCATGTTGCAGGGCACTACTGATAGTATGAGTTGAATAGCCAACTTTAATTGGCAAGCTTTGTAATTCTTGAATAAATGTCAAAAGTTCGGGACTTTCTAGTGCCTTATCATTTTCTGCCAAAAACAATAAATCAAGATCTGAATATAACGCGCGATCCTGACGACCATAGCCGCCAATGGCAATCAAAGCAATATGCGCTATTTGCTGCGGGAAATATCCTATCAATAGTTTATCAATGCGCTTGCTGTAAATAAGTAGAGTCTTATAGATAGAGTGTTTTTTCTTAAGAAAAATATCAGTAACATCATGCATAATGCCTTGGCAGTGTTGTTTCATCATGGAGTAGACAAAAAGCTAAGATAAGAATAACTCTAGATTTTATACTCATTACAAACTGCTACGCAATGAAACACCGCAAATGATTAACGAATGGTATAGTCGTAATACGCAAAATGATAAATGAAAAGTCTAGTTCTTAGACAGGGCTATTTGCTTCTAAGAAACCTGCGAATGCGTAAGATAAGGTAAGCAACCACAATAAGTGCAATAACAAGTGCAATGATCGGATGTTCTTGCACAATTTGTGGAATAAAAGATAGCGTTGCTGGAATATTCATTTCAGTGATTATTCGTTCTGCTGCATAGCTGCTGTTATAGAGCATTGCCGCGAATGTTGCAAAACATAGTAAAAATCGCATCTTACACCATGGTAGCTATTAAAGTGCAGAGATTGTAGCATGGAAATGTGAGATATTAACCATCGACAAGTAGATTTTTTCTCAATCTTTGTAAAAAACACGCTATTTAAGTCAATTATAAAGTCATTAACTGGCTATAATAGATACTTTTCTTTGATGGTTTTGATCTGGTCACGCACGTGTCCAGCTTCTTCAAACTCGAGATTTCGCGCATGTTCTTTCATCGACTTTTCGAGTTTTTTAACCAATATTATGGCTTCTTTAACGCCGAGAACTTCATCAACTGCAATATCTCTCACCTTTTTACGAGCATTGTTCTTTGCCGCCTTTTTACTAAATTCAGGTGATAATTCTAATAAGTCACCAACCTTCTTTTTAATGGATGTCGGCGTAATACCGTGATCAGTATTAAACTGCTGTTGTTTGTTGCGCCGCCGCAATGTTTCATCCATCGCGCGCTGCATTGATCCGGTAATTACCTCAGCATATAAAATAGCTTTACCATTAATGTGCCGTGCAGTGCGGCCAATAGTCTGGATCAATGATCTCTCGGATCTTAAGAAACCTTCTTTATCCGCATCAAAGATTAAAACCGTGCTGACTTCAGGCATATCCAAGCCTTCACGTAATAGATTGATGCCAACCAGTACATCAAAGACGCCAATGCGTAGATCGCGAATAATCTCAACACGTTCAACGGTGTCGACATCAGCATGAAGATAACGGACATTGACCCCGTGTTCAGATAAGTAATCTGTGAGATCCTCAGCCATACGCTTAGTAAGGGTTGTGATAAGAATGCGCTCATCTTTTTGTACCGCTTTGTTTATCTCAGATAATGCATCTTCCACTTGGATGCTGACCGATCTAACTTCAACCAAAGGATCAAGTAATCCTGTTGGGCGTACGACTTGTTCAGCTACATTTTGTTGATGCTCTTTTTCATAATCGGCAGGTGTAGCTGAGACATAAATTGCTTGGGTAACTAATGCTTCAAATTCATGGAATTTAAGCGGGCGATTATCCAGTGCCGAAGGCAGACGAAAACCATAATTAACAAGATTTTCTTTGCGTGAGCGATCTCCTTTGTACATACCGCCAAATTGAGGGATGGTAACGTGCGACTCATCAATCACAATAAATGCGTTTTGCGGTAAATAATCCAGTAATGTCGGCGGTGGCTCGCCAGGCGCACGAGCTGACAAAAGACGTGAATAATTCTCAATGCCTGTGCAGTAACCTAATTCATTAATCATTTCAATATCATATAGTGTGCGTTGTTCAATGCGCTGGGCTTCAATCAGGCGGTTTTCTTTTTGAAAATAGGCAACACGCTCACGTAATTCATCTTTGATTTCATCAACCATGGTTTTTTGGCGTTCTTTTGAGCTGACATAATGCGTGCTTGGGAATATGGTTGCGCGATAGGTATTCGCAGTGATTTTGCCAGTAAGGGGATCGATGAGTTTAATGCTTTCGATTTCATCATCAAATAGCTCAACTCTCACGGCATCTTTATCAGAGTCTGCAGGAAATATGTCGATAACCTCACCACGCACACGATAGGTTCCGCGTGAGAAATCCATATCATTGCGATGATACTGCATGTCACTTAAGCGTCTTAAAATACTGCGTTGATCGATTTGTTCACCGACTTTAAGGTGCAGTAGCATCTGCATATACTGCTCAGGATCGCCCAAGCCATAAATGGCTGATACGGTGGCAACAATGATTACATCTTGGCGTTCTAAAATCGCTTTGGTGGCAGATAAGCGCATTTGCTCAACATGTTCATTAATCGATGAGTCTTTTTCGATATAAGTGTCTGATGCAGCAACATAAGCTTCAGGCTGATAATAATCATAATACGATACAAAATATTCCACGGCGTTTTTTGGAAAAAACTCTTTCATCTCGGCATATAATTGCGCGGCAAGTGTTTTATTGTGGGCAAGAATCAAAGTTGGGCGTTGAACGTTTTGAATAACATTAGCCACAGTATAGGTTTTCCCTGAGCCAGTGACACCAAGTAATGTTTGGTGTCTTAAACCTGCTTTTAAACCTTGAGTTAAGGATGCAATTGCGGTTGGTTGGTCTCCTGCAGGAGTGTAGTTTGTATGGAGTTCAAAGGCATTTTGTTTTCTTTCTAAGTGCATTGTGAAGCCGCTAATTTTAATTCAAACACGAGCTATGATAGCAAAGCTGTGCGTTTATGCGACATTAAAACATGGCAATTTGATTACAGTGATTTCAGCGAAAACGTAAGCATTAAAGTGTAGATCTCATTATGCAAGCTTTAAATTTACTTCTATCCTTAACAGTACAAGAAAATTAAAGAGTTAGATAAGGATATTCATCATGAGTAGCAATATAGAAAGATTTATTTATGCCATTGCTGAAATGCGCTATGAAGAAGCAAGACGTAATCCGCAAGATGAACCGCGCTTTATGTTAAGCTTAGTCACTGAGGAAATTGAGCGTGGTTTAATTGAGGCGACTTTGGCGTATACAGGATTTCATTTAAGTAATACCGCTGAAGTATTGGGTATAAGCCCTGCGACTTTGAAAGCTAAAATCAAAAAGTATGATATTTTTGTATTGGATTTTTCAAGTTAGTCATAATGAAAAAAGTTGCAGTAATGATTACCTCGCCCATGCGGGAGCGGTCGTGCAGAGCAGACTGTGCGGGTGAGGGGTAATTAAAGTTAGCTACTTAAGCGATACCCTCGCGCAGTAAATCATGCATGTGGATAATGCCAGCAATTTCATTTTGATGATTTAAAACCGCCAATGTGGTAATTTTCAATTGATTCATAAGGCTTAGGGCTTCAATTGCCATTGCATCTTCGGTAATTGTCTTTGGTCTTTTGCCCATAACTTCTGCAATGTTAAGCCCTTTTTGATAAAGGGATTGCTGGAAAATTCTACGCAAATCACCATCGGTAAAAATGCCATTGAGTGTTTTGTTATCATCAGATATCAGTGTCATTCCTAAGCCTTTAGAGCTGATCTCTAAAATCGCATCTTCCAATGTGCTTTGAGAGGTTACAATCGGCAGCGATGCACCTGTTTTCATCAGATCAGATACTTTTAACAACAAACGCTTGCCTAATGCACCACTTGGGTGTGAGTTGGCGAAATCTTCCGCACTAAAGTTTTTAGCATTTAATAGTGCAATCGCTAAGGCATCACCCAACACCAATGTTGCTGTTGTGCTTGATGTTGGTGCTAAATTGTGCGGACAAGCTTCTTTTTCAACCCCAAGATTCAGTGAAATATCCGCAGCTTGCGCCAATGCTGACTGCGGTTTGCTAGATATGGCAATAAGTGGTATATCAAGGCGTTTGATCATTGGAATTAATGACGTTAACTCAGGCGTTGAGCCAGAATTTGAGATGGCAATGACTACATCTTGACGCGTAATCATGCCAAAATCGCCGTGTCCTGCTTCAGCTGGATGGACGAAGAATGCAGGTGTTCCCGTGCTAGCAAGAGTCGCAGCAATCTTTGAGGCGATATGCCCTGATTTGCCCATACCGATGATAATCACGCGCCCTTGGCATTTGAGAATCAACTCACAAGCGGCGATGAAATTGTCGCCAATATGCTTTTTAAGCTGCTCAAGTGTTTCAATTTCTAGATTGATTGTTTTTAGTGCATCTTGAGCAAAAGGATGGTTGTTTGACATAATAAAATCAAATAATAAAGCATTTTCAATGCGTGTTATTGTAAGTGAGGATAGGGTAAAACATCAACCTAGTGACATGGATTTAATGTTGCTTTGCCAGTTTGCTTGGCACAGACCTTTTGCAAAACAGCGTCAATGGTATAAGAGATCTCAGATTTTTGTTGTGTTTTGCGGCATTTGTATTCGATGATGTCACTCTCTAGTCCGCGTTCACCAATAATCAGCTGGTGTGGCGCACCAATTAAATCCGCATCAGCAAACATAATACCTGGTCGTTCTTTGCGATCATCAAATAAAACATCAAAGCCGGCAGCTCTAAGGTCATTATAAAGTTTATTGGCAACCTCGAAGACTTTAGTTGATTTATGCATGTTCATTGGAATGATCAAGATATCATACGGTGCGATCTCACTTGGCCAAATAATGCCATTATCATCATGCGACTGCTCGATTGCCGCCGCAATAATCCGTGTGATACCAAAACCATAGCAGCCCATGATAAGATCCTGCTTCTTGCCATTTTCATCAAGAATATTAGCGTTCATCGCTTTGGAGTAGTTGTCACCCAGTTGGAAAATATGCCCAACTTCAATACCGCTTGTAAGCTCAAGTGTGCCCTTGCCATCAGGAGATATATCGCCGACAACTGCATTGCGAAGATCAGCAACATCATAGCTTTTAATATCGCGATCCCAGTTTGCACCAAAGAAGTGAAAATCATCTTCATTAGCTCCACATACAAAGTCGTGTAACATGACAGCACTATGATCAGCAATCACTTTAATCGGTGAATTAACAGGACCTAAAGAGCCAATATTGGCATTAAATGCTTGTTGTATTTCGGCTTCGGTAGCAAAAGTAAAGGGTGCGTTGATTTGAGGTAACTTTTTGATTTTGATCTCATTTAACTCATGATCACCGCGCAGCACTAAGGCAAAGAGTGTATTGTCACTGTCCTTGATAATAATGGTTTTGATCGTGTTTTCAGGTAACAAGTCAAACTGCTGACAAATATCGCTAATGGTTTTTAAGTTAGGTGTTGCGATCTTTTCAAGTGATTGAGAAGGAGACTTGCGTGTCGTGAGATCTGGCTTTAAATACTCTGCCATTTCAATATTGGCAGCATAATCACTTTGATTGCTGTAGCAAACAATATCTTCGCCTGCTGCGGCAAGCACCTGAAACTCATGTGTTTTGCTGCCGCCAATGGCGCCAGCATCAGCATTAACGACACGAAACTTAAGCCCCATACGCGTTAGGATATTACAATATGCTTGATGCATTTTCTGATAGGTGTCTTCTAAGCAATCATAATTGCTGTGAAATGAGTAAGCATCTTTCATAATAAATTCACGTGCGCGCATCACACCAAAGCGTGGACGTATCTCATCGCGAAATTTTGTTTGGATTTGATATAGGTTAAGTGGTAGTTGTTTATAACTTTTAATTTCTTTGCGTGCAATGTCAACAATCGACTCTTCATGTGTTGGTCCATAGCAGAAATCACGCTCATGGCGATCTTGCATTTTTAGAAGCTCAGGACCGAATTTTTGCCAACGATGCGTTTCTTGCAGTAGCTCAGCAGGCAATATGCTCGGCATTAAAATCTCACAGGCGCCTGCGTTATCCATCTCCTCACGGACGATTGTTTGCACTTTTTGCAGCACTTTCATCCCTGTGGGTAGCCATTGATAAATACCTGAGGCAAGTTTGCGAATTAAGCCGGCACGTAACATATACTGATGACTGATTAATTCAGCGTCTTTTGGTGTTTCTTTTTCAGTGGCAAGTAAAGTTTGCGATACTCTCATATTAGAATCTTGTGAAAAGCAATGTGTGGGGTTACGTTAGCTCGTTTTTTGAGTCGGTTCAAGCGGATTTTCGGAATTTGTTTTATTTGGTTTATCTGTTAAGAATTGATTGCGTAAAAAAGTGTATAAAACCATTGCTAAAGGAGCTGCATAAACCCAGTAAACAACATGACCTTTGACGATAATGCTAAAGTTATTGAAATAGAAAATAGAGGTAAGTGAGGCAATAAAGGTAATGCAAGCAAGAAAGAAGATAGCATCAGCAATATAACGGAGTTTTTGTTTCATGGCAGGTCTCCAATTAAGTAAACTATGCCAATTATATAATGCAAGCATGCAGTTGGGTAGTCGCGTTTAATTAAATGCTAACATTCCCAAGGATTAATATAAGGTACCTCAAATGCTTGAAATGCTTTCATTTCTGCAAATTTACGTTTAAATTTCTAATTTAATGATCAAACCAAAGTGTGTCTGATATATAAGCTTATAATGATGATTGATATATGTGTTCTAAATCTAATCAAATTTGATGCGCTGGAAGCGCTTAATATATTACCGCTTGAAATTAGAGAGTATGTTCGAGACTTGAAACTGGAGCGTAAGCGTGTTGAGTATATCGCATCGCAATGGCTGCGTTATAAGCTGTTGAGTGAGTGCTTGGGTGTTGCTACCACTGAGTTGCGATTTTCAAAGACCAGCAATGGACGACCATTTCTCATTGATAGCATGCTTGATTTTAATATTAGTCATACGCGTGATTATGTTGTTATTGCAATTGCCAAAGGTCAGCGTATTGGTGTCGATGTGCAGACTAAAAAAGAAAAAGTCGATGTGCTAGCGATAGCAAAGCAGTATTTTGCAAAGAGTGAGTATGACTTGATTGCGGCTAAGAAGGGCGAAGGTGCGCAGCGAGACGTTTTTTATTGGCTATGGGCATATAAAGAAGCAAGCCTTAAGCTGACTGGTGAGGGGGTTGCTAATGGTTTAAATCGTTATATTTTTGAAGTAACTGAAAGTGGCGAATGCAAAAAGAAAAATGTCCAAGATAAATATTACTTCCATCAACAGTTAGATAACCACACACTGCTGTGCTTAAGTTTTGAGAAAAGTAATAGCAAGGTCAGATTAAATTTTTTGTAGAATTTAAGGCTATGACCATATTGCTGCCGACTTTAATTGTGTAAGCGTTGGCTGAGCGTAAGTCGAAGCCTCTATGAAGTGTGACTTTCCCCAGCTTACCGACTTCGACTGTTGCTCAGTGCATCGCTTCGACTTACGCTCAGGGTACGGTCAATATTTAGTCTTGGTCGAGTTTAAAGAGTATTAGTTGCTAGAAAAGTTATTGCGGAGGTGTTGCCGTGCTATCTGCAGAAACATTAAGCTCCGCTTGACCAACAACTGCTTTGGTTGGGGTGTAAAGCACCTCAACTTTCCACACGCCTGGGCACGTCATTGCGCCATTCGCACTTTGGTGAGCAAGTGTTCTGTAAGCCCAAGAATAATCACTGGCTTCTTTGTATTTCATGATTGGGAATGTTGTGCTCACGCAGTGTGATTGACTAGGTGCAGTCCAGTGAAGTTTTAGATCGCCTTGTTTGGCGCCATTCCAGTCAGTATAAATTTTTGCAACCAAGCGACCATCTTTGGCGCTTAGTTTAACTGTTGAGCTTGGTAGTGAGCTGTTGCTTGTTGTTTGTGTTGAGTTGACTGACGCTGGTGTTGACATTGCTGTAACAGATGCATCTGTGTTTTGTGGTGCTGGCGCTTTAGGTGATGTAGCGCAAGCAGATAATAACGCGGCACTGGAAACAATGCCAAGTAGTGTGATTTTTCTCATCGTTGTCTTCCTTCTGTTGTATGAACCTATAAGAAACACTAATTACTATAGACCTAATCCTAGCGTATAGCAAAAAGATATCAAGGGGGTTAGAGAAAATTTAATGGAAAGTGGCGAAAAATTGATTTATGATGCGTGTTGTAGTGTTAAACAATAATGGCAGCAGCAACACGTCGTCCTTCGTTTGCAAGGATATTAAAAGTGCGGCATGCAGCAGCTGAATCCATAAAATCAATCGATTTTCCTAAGCGAGCAAAAGCAATGATGATTGCTTGCGATGGAATCTGTGGTGTTGCTCCAGTGCCAAGAAGGTAAATATGAGCATCAAGTTCAATAAATGGCTCAATGGCATCAAGGCTAAGTCCATCAATAGATTTGACACCCCAGCTATCATTAACAATCTGATCAGGCGTAATGATCACACTGTGGCGCAGTGTCTGCTGTGATAGTGTCAGCTCGCCAGATTTGTAATGTTTAACAAAAATTGGTGTATCTGGTTTTTCATGTTCTAATTGCATTGTTTGACCTTGAAATTAAAAGATAAATTGAATGAGTAAAGAGAGTTTATTAATTAGTGGTAACAAGATGCTTGCCAGTAAATTTGATTGACCAAAAGGAATAAATAGCAATAATAATACGATCAAAAATCCCCAGCGTTCTAAACGGTTATATTGTAAGGCTGCTTTATAAGGCAATAATGCGCTAATAACACGACTACCATCAAGTGGTGGAATGGGTAATAGGTTGAATACCATTAACATCAAGTTAAGTATGATACCGAATTGTGCCATCTGGTGGAAACCAAAGTTTGGTACAAATTTCCACAACAAAAACCAGATAATTGCCATAACAAAATTAGCTAAAGGTCCGGCAATTGCGACAAGAATCATATCTTGTCGCGGCTTTTTGAGGTTATTAAAATTAACAGGCACAGGCTTCGCCCAACCAAACAAGAACCCTGTACCTAATAGAAACATTGCAGTTGGTAGAATGATCGTGCCGAGAATATCGATATGCTTGATCGGGTTTAAAGTAACTCGCCCCATAAGATAGGCGGTTTTGTCACCACGTAATTTGGCGATGTAGGCGTGTGCTGCTTCATGTAGTGTGATAGCAAAGAGCATTGGGATGATAAACATCACAAAAGCCATTAAATAAGTGTTTAGATCAGCAGACATTGTCTATTAGTGCTTTTTTCGTATTTTTTCGCAGTGAAATAAGTGTATTATAAAGCCTTAGCAGAATGAAGAATTTATGCCAAGGAACATACAGATGAGTGATGTAGTTACATTAGATTTACCCAAATTTTCACAAATAGACATTAATAATGCCAAGACTGAAGTGGAAGAGCGCATCAAGTATTGCCGTGATTTAAAAGAGCAATTACTTGAAGAGAGTAATTACACATGGGACAATTTTATTTATCCTTTGGAAGAAGCCGAAGATGCGCTTAGCAAAGCTTTTGGTCCTTTGGGGCATTTAAATGCCGTTAAAAATACAGCGCAGTTGCGCGAAGTCTATCAACATTGTGTTGAAAAAATATCAGAATATTCAACGCAAACGGCACAGGATGAACGCATGCTAAAGGCGTATCAAACTATTTTGCAACATGATAAATCCTTGGATCAAGCGCAGATTAAGGCGATTAATGATGCTATTCGTAGTTTTAAATTATCAGGTGTGGATCTGGAAGGTGATAAGCGCGAGAAGTTTGAACAAGTCGTTACCAAGCTTGCCAAATTACAAAGTGATTTTGAGAATAATGTGCTTGATGCGACGATGGCATGGCATTATCACACATTAAATGAAGATGAATTAAAAGGCTTATCAGACAGTGCTAAAGAGCAAGCACGTTTGAAGGCGCAAACAGAAGAAAAAGATGGGTTTGTTTTGGGGCTTGACGCACCAACCTATATTTCCGTGATGCAGCAAGCAGATAATCGCAAGTTGCGCGAGACTTTTTATAAAGCCTATGTCACGCGTGCCTCGAGCGAGGCGGACAATAAAAGCTTTGATAATACCAAGGTTATGCAAGAGATTATGCGCTTAAGGGCTGAAGAAGCTAAACTTTTGGGATTTAAAAACTATGCTGAAGTCTCACTGGCAACGAAGATGGCAACTTCAGTTGATGAGGTGATGCACTTTATGCAAGATTTGCTACAAAAGGCGAAACCACATGCACAAAAAGAGCTTCAAGAGCTTCAAGCATTTGCTAAAGCGTCTGGATTGGATGATGAGCTTAAGACTTGGGATAGCGTATATTATTCAGATAAAATGAAAAAAGCACGTTATGACTTCACCTCTGAAGAGCTGCGACCTTATTTTCCTCTGAATCACGTTATGAAAGGCTTGTTTAGTGTATTGTCATCTCTTTATGGTATCACAGCGAAGAAGCGTGATGATTGGGATCGCTATCACCCGCAAACAGATTTATATGAATTTTATGATGAAAACAAGCAACTTCGTGGGGCAATTTTAGTTGATTTCTTTGCAAGAGCACACAAGCGTGATGGTGCGTGGATGGATGAATGTCGTACGCGCTATAAGCGCTTGGATCATTCAGTGCAAACGCCTGTGGCGTATGTTACTTGTAACTTTATGCCTGCCAATGAAGGTGCTGATGCGTTATTGACGCATAATGATGTATTGACTTTATTTCATGAATTTGGGCATGCATTGCAACATATCTTAACGCAAGTGGAATATTTACCTGTTTCAGGCATTAATGGTGTTGAGTGGGATGCTGTTGAGCTACCAAGCCAGTTTATGGAGAATTTCTGCTGGTGTGAAGAGGGGTTGCAATTGCTGTCACAGCATGTTGAAACCAAAGAAATCTTACCAAAAGAGCTATTTCAGAAGCTAGTTGCCTCACGTCAGTATCAATCAGGTTTAGCGATGTTGCGTCAGCTTGAGTTTGCACTGTTTGATATGCAACTACACCAAAGTAGTGTTGAGGGTTTAGATATTCATCAAATAATAGAGGATGTGCGCCAATCAACGGCATTGTTAGAAGTGCCCAAGTTTAATCGCTTTGAAAATGGCTTTTCACATATTTTTGCAGGAGGCTATGCGGCGGGCTATTACAGTTATAAGTGGGCGGAAGTGCTATCCAGTGATGCTTTTGCTGAGTTTGAACAGGGTCAATCAGTATTAAACAAAGGCATTGGTCAGCGGTTTATGCAAATTATCTTGGAGACGGGCGGTTCAGCACCAGCGGCCGAGCTGTTTGAGAAATTTAAAGGTCAAAAACCGTCAGTTGATGCGCTACTGCGTCATAATGGTATTGTTTAGATGAGTCGAGCCATTGGTGGTGAGGCGGAAAATAAAGCCTTAGTGTTTCTAGAGACCCAAGGTTTTAGCTTAATTGCCAAGAACTTTCTGACACCATTAGGTGAAATTGATTTGATTGGTCAAATTGCTGATGTATTGATATTTGTTGAGGTCAAGGCGCGAAAATCAGCGCAATTTGGCTCCGCACTAGAAATGGTGACAAAATCTAAACAGATTAAAGTGCGTAAAACAGCGCAAGTTTTTCTGCAGCAACATCGACATTACCAACATGCCGAATGCCGTTTTGATGTCATCGGTATCACAGGAGATGAGATCCAGTGGGTTCAGGCAGCTTTTTAAACAAATACTTCGACAGAAAAGTGTAGAAAGTTTCATTTGAATAATGAAAAAATTGTCTATAGCGCGTACAATGTGCGCAAATTTTAAAGTAGACTCAATATAATAAATGACATCATTACATAATTCTCATTCAGAAAAGCCTAAGCAATATAAGGCGGTTTCGCTTATTTCCGGTGGTTTGGATTCTATGTTGGCAACCAAGGTGATTGCAGATCAAGGCATTCATGTTGAAGGGATTAACTTCTTCACTGGGTTTTGTGTCGAAGGACATACGCATGCCATTCGTAAGAAAGATCAAAGCAAAGAAAAACGTAACAATGCCCTATGGGTTGCTGAACAACTTGGGATTAAACTGCATATTATCGATGTGATCGAAGAGTACAAAGATGTGCTCTTAAATCCAAAGTATGGCTATGGCGCCAATATGAATCCGTGTTTGGATTGTAAGATCTTTATGGTCAAAAAAGCCAAAGAATGGGCGCTTGAAAATGGTTTCGATTTCATTATTACTGGTGAGGTCATTGGTCAGCGCCCGATGTCGCAACGTAAAGACACCATGCCAGTTATTCAAAAGCAATCAGGTATTGATGATTTATTATTGCGTCCATTATGTGCTAAAAACTTGCCTGAAACTAAGCCTGAGCGTGAAGGTTGGGTTGATCGTGAAAAGCTGTTTGGTTTTCACGGGCGCAATCGCACGCCACAATTTGAACTAGCCAGCTCATATGGCTTTGTTGATTATGCGACACCTGCAGGTGGGTGCTGCTTTTTAACCGATAAGCAATACTCGGACAAATTGGTTGATTTATGGAAAGGTCGCAATGACAAGCGTGATTATGATTTTGATGACATTATGTTGTTGAAAGTTGGTCGCCACTTGCGTCCAAAGCCTGAGTTTAAATTGATTATTGCACGCGAAGAAGGTGAAAATAACTTCTTAAATGGTTATAAGCGCCAATTTCCACATATCACTGTTGAAAGTCATGGTGGACCACTTACCTTGATCGACGGCAATTTTGACACTCAAGATGAAGCGTTTGTCGCTAGAATTATTGCGCGCTTTTCACAAGGAAGAGATGCTGATGAAGTGACTGTGCGTTTTGCTTATCCTGATGGTTTCGCACGTGAGCATACGGTGAAGCCTTTTACCGTTGATGAAGTACAACAAGCGTGGTATGTCTGATGGAAGTTAATGTTGAGCTAGATTTACGTCGCTTATTATGCCCGATGCCGGTGATTAAAACGCAAAATGCATTAAAAAAGATGACCGCCGGTGAGCAGTTAAAAGTGACGTGTACCGATCCGGGTGTCAAGCATGATATTCCCGCTTGGTGTAAGATCAATGGCTATGCTATCTTAGAGCAACTTGAAATAGATAATGAATTTATTTTTGTGATTAAGGCGTAACAAATGGATCAAGGTTTATTAAGTATTTTAGTATGTCCTGAATGTCAATCATCACTGATATATGACAAACAAAACAAGATGCTTGTGTGTAAGGCGGATAAATTAGCATACCCTATTATCGATGGTGTGCCGCGTATGCTATTGGAAGAAGCT
Organism: Pseudomonadota bacterium; assembly: GCA_027621155.1. GTDB lineage: Bacteria > Pseudomonadota > Gammaproteobacteria > Francisellales > Francisellaceae > Caedibacter. The sequence goes on from JAQCCA010000001.1 coordinate 24,220, forward strand.
AAAAAGCTAACGCTTGAAGAAGTCAAACACTATGAGTAAGCGCCATATTATTATTCCTGCGCGTTTGCAATCAAGTCGCCTTGCCAACAAATTGTTACTAGATTTGGCAGGGAAACCCATTATTGAGCATGTTTATGAGCGCGCATTACAATGTGGCTTTGAGCAAGTGGTGATTGCGACGGATAGTGAGGAAATTCAAACCATAGCACACAGTTTTGGTGCGACAGTTTGCATGACGGCAATAGATCATCAATCAGGCACTGATCGCTTGGCTGAAGCCGTGCAGAAATTAGCAATTGCTGATGAGGATATCGTTGTTAATATCCAAGGAGACGAGCCATTAATTCCGATGGAAAATGTGATTCAAGCTGCTGATTTGTTGGTGGATAGATCGCAGGCGGTAATGGCAACCTTGTGTGAGCGAATAACTGATGAAAATGAAGTGCATGATCCAAATTGCGTAAAAGTCGTCTTTAATCGCGAGAAATATGCTTTATATTTCTCAAGAGCGGCGATTCCATGGCAGCGTGGTGTGTTTGACCAAGGTGAGATTAAGATGGGAGATCATTATCGTCATATTGGTTTATATGCCTATCGCGCAGGGTTTCTAAAGGTGTATGCACAGATGGAGAAAAGCCCGTTAGAGCAAATTGAGTCTTTAGAGCAATTACGCGTGTTATGGCATAATCAAAAAATTGCGATTGCTGAAGCTAAGGCGTCAACACCTCCTGGGATTGACACACAAGCTGATTTAGACAAAGTAAGGGCGATGTATGACAGTTTTTGTGCTCGATAAACGTTTAGCTGATTCCAGTAGCCTCATCAAAGATCTTGGCGATGTTCAATTACGATTATCAAACAACGCACTGGTGACGTGGTTTCTCATCGTACCTAAAGTGACCGTCACCGACTGGTTTGAGCTTGATACTGAGATGCAACTAAGGCTCAATGCCTTGACTAATAAATTATCTCGCTTCCTTAAAGAAGATTTGCATGTTGATAAAGTTAATGTTGCGACAATTGGTAATGTGGTCTCACAAATGCATATTCATGTAATCGGACGTAAAAAAGATGATTTTTTCTGGCCAAATGTAGTATGGGGTAAAAGTGAAAGCCAAGCGTATTTGTCACATCAAAAGGATGACCTTATTTCGAGCGTGCTAAAGCTTATTTAGTTGTTATCAACGGCAGCTAAACTTCTATACTTTAATACTTAATGGAGGTCACTCAAGTGAATCGTCTAATTTCAAATAATTGGCTCAAACAGATTCAATAAGTCATTTTCACTGAGTTTGAAGTCAGCTTGCCCATCTTTGTTATACAGACCACTGGCAAGATCTGCTTTTTTCTGCTGAAGTTTTAATATTTTTTCTTCAACACTGTCTTTGGCAATGAGTTTATAAACGGTGACGGGTTTATCTTGACCAATACGATAGGCGCGATCCGTGGCTTGGGCTTCAACGGCTGGATTCCACCATGGATCAAAGTGAATAACCGTATCAGCGGCAACAAGATTTAGACCTGTGCCTCCAGCTTTTAAGCTGATTAAGAAAACCGTTATATCAGCGTTTTCACTAAAGTCATCAATGAGTTTCTGGCGATTTTTAGTTTGTCCGGTTAACTGTACATATTGGATCTTATGTTTGCCAAGTTCAAGTGCAATTAAATCAAGCATTTCGACAAATTGTGAGAACACCAGTACTTTACGCTTTTCAGCAGCAAGCTCTGTCAACATTTCTAGTAAATAATCAAGTTTAGCCGATTCGTGCACTTTTTTGGCACTCTCTAGTTTAACTAATTGCGGATGGCAGCATGATTGACGTAGCTTTAAGAGTGCATCAAGAATATGGATATGGCTCTTGGCAAGCCCTTGCTTTTTCAAGAGCTCACGCACTTTTTTCTCCATTGTCATACGTACACTTTCATATAATTGCTTTTGCGTATTGGGTAGCTCAATAATTTCAATCGACTCAGTCTTTTCAGGCAAATCTTTAGCAACTAGCGCTTTGGTGCGTCGAAGCATAAAGGGTGCGATGCGACTTTTCAGTATTTTTAAACGATCGCTGTCTTGATGTTTTTCAATTGGATTTTTGAAGTGTTTACGAAACTGGCTATCATTGCCCAAGAAGCCTGGCATTAAGAAGTTAAATTGCGACCATAGCTCACCCAGATGATTCTCAAGAGGTGTGCCAGTTAAACAAAAGCGATGCTTAGCCGCAAGGGTAAAAATACTTTGCGCTTGCTTTGTCTTAGCATTTTTAATCGTTTGCGCTTCATCTAAAATCAGTGCGCTATAGGTATTTTGGCGATGAATTTCTTCATCTTTTAAAATAAGTGGATAGCTTGTCACCACAATGTCGTAGTTAAGTAATGACTCATAATGCTCAGCACGTTCAGAGCCATGCAATAGTAAAATGGTGAGCTTAGGTGTGAATTTCTCAGCTTCTCTGATCCAATTACCAAGAACTGATGTGGGTGCGACGATGAGACTTGTACCAAAATCTTTATCAGTATCGTGTTGTAACTGCAGCCAAGTTAGCGTTTGCAGGGTTTTACCAAGTCCCATATCATCGGCTAACAAACCGCCCATTTCATGTTTAGATAAGAAATCCATCCAGCTTACGCCATAGCGCTGATAGTCGCGTAAAGTTGCTTGTACTTCTTTTGCTGTATCTAGAAGTGGTAACTTTGTTGTATCTTTCAGTGAGTCAACAAAGCGCTTTAAAGCATTGGCTTTACTATAATCAATCGCACCACTTTTGCCTAGTTGCTCCTCAAGGCTCATCAGTGCACCGATTTGGTATTTCGAGAGTTTTAATGTGCCGCCACGTTCATCATTTAGCTCAAACAATGAATTAATAACCGGCTCAATAATACTGTAATCAATTTTTAAACGGTGGTTCTTATCAACAATGGCGACAAGGTCGTGCTCTTCTTTGTTAAGCCCTTTTTGTAGATATTGCATAATCAGTGGCTGTAGATCGATGGTATTACCGTTGTGATTAACGCTCAAATGTACATTAAACCAATCATTTTGTGCACCTTCTTCGATGCCAATGTCGATATCATCCGCAACAATATAGTGATGTGCAAAGTCATCATCAAACTCAACCTGCCAGCCTAAAAGTTTGAAGTCCTCAAGATCTTCAACATAGAAGCCTTCCCATTGCTCTTCTGGTTCAATATAAGGATTGCTGTTTAAAATATAACTTTCACCAAATGGCTTGTGTGCTTGATTGCCATAGCCAAAGTAAGCACGTCTTGATTTTACAAAGCCAAATCCTCCTAAGGTTTCAAGCTTAGCTTTTTCAGATTTTATGTCTTTTTCAATCAAGCGACCATTATGCTCGATAATGTGTGTCCCACTTTCATGTGGCTCAAAACGTGTGCCGTCATATTCAAAGCTAACCTCAGCAAAGAAACCATAATGTGGCCAGTTTACTGATGATCCTTTGCTAAAATGGGCAATTGCTTTTGGCGTGATTTTTTCAGTTTTAAGCTTTTTGACTTTGCTTGGGAATTTTATCTGCTTGGCAAGTGTTGATTTCTCAATGGTGTGACGAACAAATGACATGTCATCTTTAGAGATATCTTTAAGTGTATTAAGGAGTACCAGTTGATTGCCAGGAATGTCACTGACGATCTGCCCTATTTTATTGCCATCAAGGTAAAAAGCAGGTGTTGTCGGTATGATTTTGGTGTTTGTTTTGCCATTGATTTGCGCATTAAAGCGAAATGTACCGTTGACTTCACTCCAATCAATATCAAGCTTGAGATCTGGTGCTAAGGTACAATGTTTGCCCATGACGATGTCGCCAATGAAAAAGCGCTCAGTTGCAATAAGCAGCTTTAAAAATTGCGTGCCGTACTCTCCTGTTAAGCTGGGTAAATGTATCGCATAACGATTGATTTGTGCTTGTAGGTATTTAAAAATCTCAAGATCTTTGATATCAGCACAATCTGGATATTTAGCATAACCGGCAGCAATATTGGTAAGATTGGCACTTTGTGGTTTGCCATAGCCATCGCCACTTTTTAGAACACGCACATAGCTTGCCTCTATCCTATAAGAAAGCTGCTGCCCTTCTTTAAAAGCGATAATTTGATAGGCGATCACCAAGTTAGAAGGTGCTTTGCTTTGGGATAATAGTGTGCTTTTCTCAAGGCGTATATTGTCATGAAATTGGCGCTCAAAGGCTGCTTTGTCAAAGTGAGATGCGGGGACTTTAGCTTTTTTTGTCGGTTGAGCGCTAATAGATTTTGTTGCTGCGGCAGAAGTAAATGCACTGGGTTCTTTTAATCGATCAGCTAATGATTTATTAAACATAAATAATACGGCATAAATATGTTTACAAAAGTAGCCTACAGGGCATGAGCACTCAGCATCAAGTACGCTTGAGAGTGTTTTTGCTCGTGAGTTCACATCGACAAAAATGCTTTGGGAGTAGGTTTCTTTGCCAGAGCCGAAAACCTCGCTCTTAATGACAAAATTAATGCCATCATCGGATGTTGCCTGTAATGATTTGATTGAGTATTGATTGCAATAGGCATGCGCACGCGAAATGGTTGCCTTAGTAAAGTCTTCGGTAATGCTTTTAGGTAAGATGCTTGAAGATAAGCTCATAAATTTTTGTCAAAAGAAAATAAATTGCATCAGTATACCTGAGGCAAAAGGTGTAAGACAAACAAGTTTTTGGCAATAACCATACTTTGTTACGATAAACGAAGTACTATATCCTTTGGTTACGCGCAGGATGCGATGCATTTTGGGTCAAATGGTCGTATCAAAGTGAATGGCAAGCCAAATAGTGGCAGGGGAGCTAGATGTATAGGTTACCCAATGTGGTGTATTGCTAGGTATCAATAAACTCTCTCCCGCAGTTAGCGAGTGACTGATATTATTCATTAGCAGTGTTGCTTGACCTTGTAAAACAAACACCAGTTCATCTTGTGTTTGGATATAAGGTTTATCTTTAGGTGTTGTTTGTCCATAGGAAACAATGCGTTCAATTTTTATATTTTGTGCATTTTTGATTGCATGAATAATATCAAACAATTCATGTTCAGCATGCTTAGGGATATCATATAAATTCATTGTTTGATAAACCCGCGTTTAGTCAAAAGTTGATCCAAAGCATTGGCAAAGGCGTTAATATTGCTATTTGAGAACGCCTTGGTTTTTGTCTCAACTAATCCGGCGTCACGGAGCTCAGTAAAAAAATTACGCATGGCATAAGTCTGTGATATATTCGCCTTGGTATATTGCTTGCCATGCGGTGTAATCACCACGGCATTGCGATCAGTAACTTCTTTCGCCAGTGGAATATCTGCGGTAATCACTAGATCACAGGTTTCAACCTTATTTGCGATATAGTTATCGGCAACATCAAAGCCTTTGTCGACGCAGCGCATTTTGATAAAAGGTGATGGCGGGTGCGTAAGTGGCTGGTTGGCAACAAAAATACACATAACTTTGCGTTGGTGTGCTGCCTTATACAGTACTTCTTTGACCACTTTAGGGCACGCATCGGCATCGATATAAATAATCATATTAGGCGTAATGGCTTTGAATGTATGGAGCTAGTTCAGCCTGTGGTATGGTCACTTGTTCTTTATCTTCACGCAAGAACTTGATTACACAGGTACTGTTGTTAACCTCATCTTCAGCGATCACCAATGCCAGTACCGCACCTGATTTGTCGGCTTTTTTAAATTGTGATTTAAAGCTACCTAGCGAGGTGTTTTGTTCAATAGTTAGGTGAGGCAAGGACTTACGTAGTGTTTCGATCATTGCCATGGTCTTAAAGATCGATGACTCATCACTGATAACATAAATATCGGCATTTTGTGTTGACTCAGGAATAAGTCCAAGGGTTTCAAGGAGTAAAATAATTCGCTCAACACCCATGGCAAACCCAACAGCAGGCGTTTCAGGACCTTGCAAGTCGCTCACGAGTGAGTCATAACGACCACCGGCGCAAATAGTACCTTGCGCACCGAGTTTATCCGTGACCCATTCAAACACTGTGTTGCAGTAGTAATCAATCCCTCGCACGAGACGTGAATTTACTCTATACGGAATATTTAATGCGCTTAGATACTTAGCAAGTGCTTTAAAGTCTTTTTTAATATCTTGATCAAGAAAATCATGCAGATTAGGTGCATTATCCAACAGTCGTTGGGTGTTTTCATTCTTGCTATCAAGAATGCGCAGTGGGTTTTTACCTAGTCTACGCTGTGAGTCTTCATCCAATTGATCTTTAAGTGGTGTCAGATAATCAACCAACGCATCGACATAATCAGCACGATTTTGAGCGCTTCCTAGGTTGTTTAGCTCAAGTGTGACATGCGTATCAAGCCCCAAGGCTTGCCATAATTGCCATGACAAGCTTAACACTTCAGCATCTTGGGCAATGTGACTATTGCCATATACCTCAACACCCAGTTGATAAAATTGGCGATAACGTCCTTTTTGCGGACGCTCATAGCGAAACATAGCTCCCGTATACCACACCTTTTGGATTTGATTACGTAAAAGCCCATGTTCAATCATCGCACGCACGCAGCCTGCGGTACCCTCAGGTCTTAAAGTCAAGGCCTCATCATTGCGGTCGCTAAAATCATAGGTTTCTTTTTCAACGATATCCGTGCCTGCGCCAACGCCACGATGAAACAACTCACTTTTTTCAACGATAGGCAGGCGAATTTCCTGATAACCATAGTTGTGTAGGGTGTGTTTTACGGCGTTTTCAAAAAAGTGCCATTTATAAATGTCGCTCGGCAAAATATCATTCATGCCACGCACGGCTTGGATTTTAGACATTAGATGATTCCGTATTCATTAACTTGGAAAAGTGCGCTTATTGTATGTAAATTATCTTTAGATGGAAAGGACTTGTACTCTATAGCGCTCATAAATCACTAAACGCGAATTTTGGCAGCTGTGGGTTCTTTGAATTTCATCAGCAGCATAATAGCAATGACGTAAAACACAGCAATCATCGCACCTAGGAGAATTAAGTTAGCACGCATTAAATTAGCAAATATAAGCGAAAGTGCAACAATAAGATCAATCGTGAGTCCATAGATTGACGAAGCCACAGCGCTGTGATTTTTATCAATGAGTAAAAATGCCATCGTTGATGTGTTTACGCTTACAAGGGCTGAGGAAAAGCCAAATAAAATGGCACTTAGACCAATCAAGTAGATGGCGTAATGTGCTGGTAGAAAGTAAGCGCTGATAAATAATATGCCGCTCAATACAGCAACAAAAGAAAAGCTGTAAGCGCTTTGCTCATAACTCATTAATCCATTAAGCCAGCGAATATTAATCCAACGTGCTAAGGCACCAACGAAGATCAATAAAAAGGATAACCAGCCATAAACAATCGTGTTAAATCCAAGCGTTTTGATCACAATATAAGGTGTGCAGATATAAAAAACTGACATGCCCGCCCATGCCACTGATGTGATATAGCAATAGCTTAAAAATTGTGTGTTGCTAACAATGCTAAAGAATTTTTTGCAACTTGAGGTTTTGACTTCAGTGGTTGCTGTTGGTATTTCTTTAAAATAAATAGCAATTAAAACAAGGGCGAGTAGTGCTACCAAAATAACGCCATTAAAAACCCATTCCCAACCACCATAATAGACGACATAACCACCGATAAAGCCAGCAAGTGAGGGCGCTAAATAAAACAAAAGTGTTAAGCTCTGCCAGGTCTTAACATAGGTATTACCCGTTAGCATATCCTTGGGTAAGGCAACGGCAAGAATATACAAACCAGAAGCGCCAATGCCTTGCAGTATGCGCCCGATATAAAAGGCAAAGATGCTTTGCGATAACAAGCATACAACGCTGCCAATAATGACGATTAAACAATAAAGTATCAGTGTTTTTTTGCGTCCAAAACGATCACTGATAAGACCGGCTGGAATCGCGAAGATCGCACCGGCAATAACAAATAAGGTCAGTGTTAACTGGCTTTGCCCAACATTCACTGCAAAGTCATTTTGTAACAAGGGCAGTGCTGAGATATACATATCATAAGCACAGACATACACACCAACGAGGAAGATGGCGAAAAAGTAAACGTATTTTTCGGGTTTCATATTTATTTTGCTATTCATATTACTTGCCATTGCTTGGGAGGTGCTGTTTTAGGCTGAGAGCAACTTGCTGTAGGGGTTTCTTAAAAGATTGTTCTAGTTTGCTCATATGCTCAACATGCCAAGCTATGACATCACTCCACTCATCTTTGTTTAGAGCATTAAATGTTTTTGAAAATTGAATGCGACATGATTTTTTTTGATCTAATCTCATCCAGTCAAGAGTGTTGCTGAAAGTTGATTCAATTTGAGATTTTTTCTCCATAAGACAGTCAAAAATAAATTTATTTTCCTCTGTAGAGCCACGACTTATCCAAAGCTCAACTCGGATCTCTTTTTGTGAAAAAATTAGATTATATGTGCAGCCGCTTAAGCCAGAGCCCGCAGAAAGCCAATGATCTTTGCTCGGGCTAATATTATTGTATAGCGTACAATTACTCTTTTGGAAGGCTTCAAGTGCATAGCCCCAGTACTCATGGCGAATGATGTGGCGTTTCTTAAGCACGATTTCAGTATCTTTTTCCTCGAACTCTTTTGCTTTAATACCAATCATTAATTCTTTGACTTCTGGTGTTGGTATAATTTGATCAATATTAATAAGCAGTTGCTCACCCAGGGCGTAAGGCGTCACCTTAAAGCATTGAATACTGATGCCCTGATCAAGCAGCCACAGTGCTGTGCTAGTAACCTCTTTGCGAAAGTTAGCAGCAACGAGCATAATGCGCTGGCTACTGCCTGTATTTAATCTGGCTTCATCGATTGCGGGAGCTTCCAGAAACTCGCATAGCCGGGTTGTTGCATCAGTCGTTTCTATGCTCTCAGCAACGGCTATTTGGCGGTTAAGATATTGCTGATAAATTTCAACGATTTGTGCTTTTGTTAGGGTTGCGCAGTAAGACGCATATTTTAGTGCTTGCCAAACAACATCACGTCCAGAATCATCAAGTTTATTTTCGATAATCACTAAATTCCCAGATTTATCGAGAGCCAGTAAGTCTAATCGTTCGCGGGTATCGTCAAAACCATCAAATTCTTTCTGGATAATTAGAAGTTCTTCACCTAAAGCGTTTGGGTGATGTGCTAACCACTCTTGAAGGTGTGCTCTTTCGGTTAGCCCCATGTCGCTAAAACGCTTTACTGCGACAGGATTGATGCGATTAGTCTTGTAGTCAACTGTAAACATGGCGCTTTTCCTTTGATTTACTTTTGGAGCTTTTAGGTGTTTGATGTTGGTGTGCAGGTGTATTGTAGCATAGTCCGTTTTGAACTAAAAAAGCTTTAGTTGCCTTGGCTTGATAATGGTTAATGTTAGGAAATGAAAATTGATTCTGATGATAAAATAACATCCCTGAGGAGTTTATACATCATATGCTAGAGAATCCTGTTTCTGTGCTGTGGCGAGTATGCTATAATTCGCGGCAGTTTTTAGAATATTTGAAGCGTTTATATCCTTATGACCACACAATTTGCCAATGAAGTTTTTCCGGTTACTATCGAGCAGGAATTAAAGCAATCATATCTTGATTATGCCATGAGCGTTATCGTTGGACGAGCGCTTCCTGATGTGCGTGATGGCTTGAAGCCTGTGCATAGACGTGTTCTTTTTGCGATGAAAGAGTTAGGCAATGACTTTAATAAGCCTTATAAAAAATCAGCGCGTGTTGTCGGGGATGTGATTGGTAAATATCACCCGCATGGTGATACGGCGGTTTATGACACGATTGTGCGTATGGCGCAGCCGTTTTCGTTGCGTTATATGCTAGTTGACGGTCAGGGTAACTTTGGTTCGGTTGATGGTGATTCACCGGCGGCAATGCGTTATACCGAAGTGCGCATGTCAAAGATGGCGCATTCATTGCTAATCGATATCGATAAAGAGACGGTTAACTTCTCGCCAAACTATGATGAAACCGAGATGATTCCAGACGTGCTACCAACGCGCATACCTAACCTGTTGGTTAATGGTTCATCCGGTATTGCGGTGGGGATGGCAACAAATATTCCGCCACACAATTTAAACGAAGTCATTGAAGGCGTGATTGCGCTGATCGAAAACCCTGATTTAAGCATCGAAGAGTTGATGGAATATATTCCTGGCCCTGATTTTCCAACTGGTGCCTATATCAATGGTCGTGCCGGCATTGTTGATGCGTATAAAACAGGACGCGGACGCGTTATTATGCGTGCTAAGGCATCGATTGAAACCGATAAGAAAACTGATCGCGAGCAGATTATAGTTACTGAAATCCCGTATCAGGTGAACAAAGCACGTTTGATTGAGAAAATTGCCGAACTGGTTAAAGACAAAAAAATCGAAGGTATTTCTGAATTACGTGATGAGTCAGACAAAGACGGTATGCGTATTGCTATCGATATCAAGCGTGGCGAAGTGCCTGAGGTGCTATTGAATAACCTATATGCACAAACACAAATGCAGTTAAGCTTCGGTGTCAATATGGTTGCCTTGGTTGATAGTCAGCCGAAGTTGTTGAACTTAAAAGAAGTGATTGAAGCCTTTATTCGTCATCGTAAAGAAGTGGTAACACGACGCACGATTTTTGAATTGCGTAAAGCGCGTGAGCGCGCACATCTTTTAGAAGGTTTAGCGATTGCTTTATCAAACATTGATGAAATGATTGCGTTGATTAAAGCCTCTAAAACACCAGCTGAAGCTAAAGAGGCGCTTTTAGCTCGTTCATGGTCTGGTAAACTTGTCGGACAAATGCTTGAAGGAGTTGATCAAGGGCTTTATCGCATTGATGGCTTGGCATCACACTATGGTTTACACAATGATGAATACTTTCTGTCACAAGCGCAGGTTGATGCGATTTTAGAGCTTCGCTTGCATCGCTTGACAGGCTTGGAACAGGATAAGATTCTCGATGAATTTAAAGCATTACTTCTGCGCATCGAAGAGTTGATCGCGATTTTAAAAGATATTAAACGTTTGCTTGAAGTGATTTGTGAAGAATTGCAAGAAGTGAAAGCACAGTTTGGTGATGCGCGTCGCTCAGAGATTATCGCTTCTCAGCTTGATTTAGGTTACGAAGATTTAATTACTGAAGAATCCATGGTAGTGACACTTTCGTATGATGGCTATGTCAAAGCGCAGCCATTGAAAGATTATAACGCGCAAAAACGTGGTGGGCGTGGTAAATCCTCGACGCAAATGAAGGAAGAGGATTTTGTTTATAAACTGCAAATTGCTTCGACACATGCCATGATGTTGTGTTTTTCAAGCTTGGGTAAAATATACTGGAGCAAAGTCTATGAATTCCCACAAGCAGGGCGTGCTGCCAAAGGCAGACCAATTAATAATGTGTTTCCATTAGAGCAAGGTGAGCGCATTACGGCTATGTTGGCGGTATCCGATTTTACTGAAGGTTGGAATATCTTTATGGCAACCAAACAAGCAACGGTTAAAAAAGTTGATCTAACCGCCTTTTCACGTCCGCGCAAGGGCGGCATTTATGCCTTAACCCTTGATGAAGGTGATGAGCTATTGCATGTGCATTTAACCAATGGTCAGCAAGAGATTATGATGTTCTCAAATGCCGGCAAAGCCATTCGCTTTAACGAAGAAGAGGTGCGCGCTGTGGGTAGAACCGCGCGTGGTGTCAGAGGCATGCGCATTCAAGAAGATCAAACGATTGTTGGCGTGATTGTCACAGAGCCTGATCACGGGGTTGTGTTAACAGCGACTGAAAACGGCTATGGCAAACGCACCCCAGTTGCCGAGTATCGCAAGACGGCGCGTGGCTCTCAGGGAGTGATTTCCATCTCGACATCTGATCGTAATGGTCTTGTGGTTGCAGCAGGACTTGTTGAGGAAACAGATGACATTATGCTGATGACCGATCAAGGTGTGCTTATTAGAACACGTGTACGTGAAGTGCGTGAAACAGGTCGTTCAGCGCAAGGTGTTAAGTTGATTAACTTGAAGTCAGATGAGAAACTAGTCTCAGTGCAAGTCGTTGGTGAGGATGAGTCTGAAGAAGATTTTGATGATGAAGTGCTAAATAATGAAACAAATGACATCACAGTAGCAGATGACGCGCTAGAACAGGGTGAGCAAAATAACGAAGATGACAGCGAACTGGAGTAATTCGTGAAAGTCATCACGATTTTGGGGGCGACAGGATCAATTGGTGTTAATACGCTAGAGATTGTTCGCGATAATCCTGCTGATTTTGAAGTTTATGCACTGACTGCGCATCGTAATATCGAGCGGTTATATCAGCAATGTCTTGAATTTAGGCCACATTATGCCGTAGTTGCGGATGAGGGCTTAGCAAATAAACTTAGCGATGATCTTAAAGCTTTAGATTGTCAGACGATAGTGCTATATGGCAAAGAGGGGCTTATTTCTGTAGCAAGTGCTGATAAAGTGGATATGGTTATGGCTGCCATTGTTGGTATTGCAGGATTGGCACCAACGTTTGCAGCAGTGAATAAAGGCAAAACCATTTTACTAGCAAATAAAGAAGCGTTGGTCACTGCGGGTGAGATTTTCATGCGTGCAGCAAAACAATCTGGCGCTATAATCTTGCCTGTGGATAGTGAGCACAACGCGATTTTCCAATGTTTGCCTGATCAAGATAAACATTATGATCAACAGGCAATCTCCAGAATTATTTTAACGGCCTCAGGTGGACCTTTTCGCGAAAAGTCTCTGGATGAGCTTAAAGATATCACGCCAGATGAGGCATGCGCACATCCAAACTGGCAGATGGGGCGCAAAATATCCGTTGATTCGTCAACGATGATGAACAAAGCGCTAGAGGTTATCGAGGCTTATTGGTTATTTCAAGTGCCAGTCGAAAAAATTGAAGTGTTGATTCATCCACAAAGTATTGTGCACTCGATGGTTGAATATCATGACGGTAGTTTTATCGCGCAGATGGGCTCACCGGATATGAAAACCCCGATTGGTTATGCGATGTATTATCCACAAAGACACAAAATCAATGTGCCAAAGCTTGATTTCACTGCTAAACCATTAAGTTTTAATGCACTGGATGGGCAGCGTTTTGCACTTATTCCGTTGGTGTATGACATGCTAAAACGTCAAGATTATGCTGCGACAATTGTATTAAATGCTGCCAATGAGGTGCTGGTCGAGGCTTTTTTGGCGGAAAAAATACAATATTTGGAAATAATCGAGTATATTGAACGAGTTTTGCAGACGATAAAATTGAATAAACCTGAAACCATTGATGATGTTGTTGCCATTGATTTACAGGCACGTGCGCATGTTACAATGCTTTTAAATACAGATAAAAATTGAATAAAATAATTAAAATGAAGGAAGATTAGCTTGAGCTTGTCATTGAAAAAAACATTGTTAGTTACGCTTTTAGGTGTTGCACCTTTTGCTGGTGCTTATGCACAAAATAGCTTTGTTGCCAAAAGTATAAAAGTTGAAGGTTTAGAGCGCATCTCAAAAGAAACCGTGCTGAATGATTTAGGTATTCACATTCGAGAAACAGTTGATGCTTCAGAAACCAATGAGGCAATTAAATCACTTTATAGCAGTGGATTTTTCAAAAATGTACAGTTATATCAAGATGGTCATACCTTGATTGTGCAGGTGGCGGAGCGTCCAGCTATTAGTGCGGTTGATTTTGATGGTAATGATAAGATCAAAAATGATGATATGAAAAAAGTCCTGCGTGAAGCAGGTCTTGATGTTGGTAATATCGCTAACCCTGAAATTCTATTTCAAGTTAAACAATCGCTATTAATGCAATATGCGTTGATGGGCTATTACTCTACAACAGTAGATATACAAGAGATTAAAGAAGTGCGTAATCGTGTGGCGATCAAGATCAATATTGCCGAGGGTAAAACCGCGACCGTGCGTCGCATTAATGTGATTGGCAATAAAGCATTCGCACAAAGTGAGCTTATTGATAATATCACTTTTAAAACACCATCAATTTGGAATTTATGGGGACTGTTTACCTCAAAGGCGGATTACTCGCCAACTAATATGCAGTCTTCAACGGAAGATCTGAGTAACTATTATATGAATAATGGTTACTTGGACTTTAAAGTGACTTCACAGCAGGCGTCATTATCACCGAATAAAGAGAATGCATTTATCGCCTTTGATGTCAGTGAAGGTGAGATTTATAAGGTCTCTAAAGTATCATTAGAAGGTAAGTTCGTTATTGCCAAAGCCGATCTTGAGAAGCTTATTAGTTTTAAAGCAGGAGATACCTTCTCACGCCAAAAAGTGCTAGATAGCGCCAAGGCAATTACACAAGCATTGGGGGATAAGGGTTATGCCTTTGCCAATGTTAACCCTGTGCCTAATGTTGATAAAGATAACAAGACAGTAGCATTAACTTTCTATATTGATCCTGGTAAAAAAGTCTATATTAATCAGATTAATTTCCTAGGAAATAATGTTACCAATGATTATGTTTACCGCCGTCAGATGCAGTATTTTGAATCCGGTGTTTACAATCAGACAATGATTGATCAATCAAAGATTAAATTACAGAGAATGCCATTTGTTCAAGATGTGACGGTCAAAAAAGTTCCTGTCCCAGGCTCTGATGATTTGGTTAACATGGATTATGACATTAAAGAAAGAAGTGCCAATACAGTCAGTGCAAGTATTGGTTACTCACAACTATATAACTTTATGATTGGTGGTAATCTATCACTACCAAATATTCAAGGTACGGGGAATCAGTTCTCGATCGGTGCGAATTTATCAAGTGTTTATCAAAGCTTGAATATGTCGTATACCGATCCGTATTTTACCCAATCAGGGATTAGTCAGACGATTAGTACCTATTTGTCACGCACGGATTATGATGATACCTCAATTGCTAGCTATCGCTTGAATCAATATGGTGCGAATTTAGGTTATAGTATTCCAACATCGGCCTTTGACTCGATTAGTGTCGGCGTCGGTGTTGATCACACGCAAGTATTGCAACCAAGTGGCGGTACATCGAGTATATTGCAGTGGTTTGTCCAACAAAATGATGGTCAAACATCCTTTAATACCTTTACGGTGAACCTTGGTTGGAATCATAACTCAACCAATCGCGCGTTCTTCCCAACAGAAGGAACAACCTTAGGGCTAAATGGTACTGTGTCAGTGCCTGGAATTAGTGATCTACAGTGGTATAAAGTCACGGGATCTGCGGGATTCTTCCATCCGATTATTGGTGATATGACGCTTTCAGTCAAAGGGGGCGTCGGTTATGGTAATGGTTATGGCAGTACCGAATACTTACCATTCTTCCAGAATTTCTATGGTGGAGGCTGGGGCTCGGTTCGTGGTTTCTCTCAAGGGGGTATGGGGCCTTCTGATACCTATACACCAACTGGTGGAGCAGCTGAGCAAGGTAATGCCATTGGTGGTAATTTAAATGTTTACACTAATATGGATGTGTTATTCCCAATCCCAGGGTTAAAAGATAGTCGCAATATGCGTCTGGGTGTGTTCTTTGATGCGGGTAATGTTTATAACACTTATGATATGACCGGCGCGGGAATCTGGTCAGGAACTGCCGGTGATAAATCACCAACGTTTTCTAACTTACGTTATTCCGTGGGGGTCGAATTCCAGTGGCTATCTCCACTAGGTGCGATGGCATTTAGCTTAGCAAAACCATTAAATACTAAACCAGGAGATTCAACGCAAGTATTCCAATTCACACTGGGGCAAACGTTCTAACCCTTTAAGTTGAAAAGTATGATCAAGATTTCAAATTTAGTTAAATCTAAGGAGTAAATATGAAAAAATTAGCAATGATTGGTTTGGCATCAATGGCGGTGACCAGTGCTGCTTTTGCTACAGATGCAAGTAGCTTAAAAATAGGCTTGGTTAATCCAGTTGAGATTTATCAATCCGTGCCGCAAGGTGAACAGAGCATTCAGGCATTACAAACAAAATTACAGCCCAAGGCAGATGAGTTGCAAAAGCAGCAACAAGGCTTGCTAGAAAAAATGCAAACTTTACAAACTAATGCGCCAACATTAACAAAGTCTGATTTGGATAAGCAACAAAAAGCATTAACTGCTGAGCAGGATAAGTTTAAGCAACAAGCGACGGCATTTAAGCAAAGCGAAATGCAGCAAGAGCAAAAAATTGCTCAGGATTTCCAAGCAAGCTTTAATACCGCTGTCGAATCTGTTGCCAAAGAAGGTAAGTATAGTCTAATTCTAAGCTCGCAAGCGGTGGCATATGTGGCACCTGATTTGAAAGTAGACGTGACTGATCAAGTGGTTGCACAGATGAAAAAACAAGGCGCATCTACCGAGAAAAAATAATAGAAATAATAAGTAGCGTTAGCGTAGCTTAAAAATATAGCTTTTTAAGTAATCGTGATAATCGACATGGATGGACTGTGTGTGGCAGGGTGATGAGTATCCTTTGTGTAACAAAACCAAGTCATAAGAAAGCGATTGAAGTATTTCAAAGAAAGTTTTCTCATCGATGTGGCGACTACAACTACAAGCGATGAATAATCCGCCTTTATTCAGGCACAAAAGTGCTAATTTAAATAAGCGTTGATAGGCACGTTTTGCTTCTGGAATATGTTTTTTTGATTTAGCAAAAGCAGGCGGGTCTGCTACAACGACATCAAAGTATTGTTGCTCGGCTTTTAATTTTTTGAGTGTTTCAAACATGTCACCATGCTCAAGCACAATGCCTCTCTTATCTGCGTTTTGATGATTTTGTTCAATATTGGTTTTTGCCATAGCAAGTGCGGCTTTACTTTGGTCGATAAGCGTAAAATGGTCAATGAAATCTGCAGCGGCAACACTCCATGCACCCATGTAGCTGCAAATATCTAGCATGCTGGTCAGCCCTTTGTGAAGATAGTTGCCTAGTGCGATAAGGTTTAGGCGTTGGTCGAGAAAAAGGCCAGTTTTTTGACCGTTGATCAGATCAAACATAATGCGCTTGCCAGCAAACAGAGTGGTTTGAGTTGATTCACCAGATAAATATTGCCATTGAGTAATACTGCTTAGTTTTTCGATTTCACGTATTTGCCCTGTGCTTCGTTCAAAAATAGCTGTATCAGGCATGAGGGCTATCAATGTTTGAATGACGTAGGGCATTAGTAAATCAGATGCAGCTGAGCTTGACTGCACAACGGTGGTCGAGTTATAGCAGTCAATGGTAATCCCAGGGAGCCCATCATGATCGCCATGGCATAAGCGAAAGGCCTCTCCTTGTTGAACAAAATAAAGTTGCTGCTTATCATGTTGCAGTTGAACTAGGAATTGTCGTAGCGCATATTCAATATCGTGGTTATTAATCGATTCCATGCTAATGCGTGTCATTCTGATTGCTGCAAGTTGATGTTTGCTATATAGAGCTAGTCTGCCTTGCTGTTCAACCAAAGCTGCACCATGTGGGTTAAGTAACTCAGGAGCTAGATGATTAACCTCATTACTATAGAAAATTTGTCGAGTATGGAAGTTTTTGATTTTGCTATTAAGACTGATTGTTTGAATATTCATGCTAGGAGCATTTTGGATAAATGTGCCGAAATTATACTTTAGCCGATGTGTTGTGTATACACCGCAAAATGATTTACGAGCAGTATAGGCGCATATGCTTTAATAACAGTTAAAAAGGTGCTAATAATCAATGATATAGAACAACTGATCAATTTATCCTTGATTTAATGGGTTTTTATATGCACAATGGCGCCTGTTTCTCAAATTAATATACAAGGATAGATTGTTATGAACACAAAGAGTTTTGCCTATATTTTCGCTGGTATACTAGCAATTGCAAGTTGTAGCTATGCAAATAGTCACTCAACACAAGATGAGCAAGCAACGCGTACCGGTTTCTTTTTAGCGCCTGCGGTTGGTGTGTTAACAAATAGTGGCACGGGGTATAAAACATCTCCAGAGTTAACGCTTAGCTTTGGGTATAGCTTTAGTCCTTACTTTTCGATTAAGGCGGGGAGTATTCTATTTGCAGCGCGGAGTGAGGACAGTGCGCAAAGTACAAAATTTAGTACCTATACAAGGGCTGATGTGGTGTTTTCACTACCAACAAAAACGCTTTTTACCCCTTATGTATTTTTGGGCGTAGGTAAGCTTAGTATGGCGCATACTGAATTTGCATCAAATATTGGTGTTGGTATAGCTTATACGTTAAGTCAAAATTTTGCCTTAACTGCAAACTATCGCAATATTATCCCTGCAAAAACCAGTGGAACAATGAATTTATTTGATATTGGATTTGTGCATTATTTCTAAGGGTGTTAATTAATCCCTGCGCGGATCAAACCACCTAAATCATTTTCAACAAGGAAGTTTTCCAAATAAGTGTACACATCGTCAGTGGTGTCAAGTTTTAATACTTGTTTTAACACATTGCGGCATTGTTTCTTAGTAACAGATCGTAATACCTGCTTAACCTTAAGAAGCGCTGAGGCGTTCATGCTTAAGCTATCAAAACCCATGCCGATAAGAAGTGCGGTGGCAATCGGGTTGCCGCCAAGCTCGCCACATAATGAGATTTCTTTGTTGTGTTTTTTGGCTACTTTGACCAGGTGGTAAAGTGTGCGAATTATTGCTGGATGTAGTTGGTTGTAAAGATTAGCGACTTTCTCATTGGTGCGATCAACCGCTAAAATGTATTGTGCTAAGTCATTTGAGCCAATGGATACAAAGTCAATAAGATCGATTAAACGCTCTGCAAGCACAACAGCAGCTGGAACCTCAATCATGATGCCAATGCGTGGCTTATCGATATCAAACCCTTCTTCAATGACTTCTTTATAGGCTTGACGAATAAGCTGTTTTGCTTCTTTGACTTCCTCAATCGTTGTAATCATTGGTAGCAAAATATGCAAATTATCATGATGTAAACTTGCTTTAAGCATCGCTCTTATTTGCATTAAAAAAAGGTTGGACTGATCCAGTAGCATGCGAATACCGCGCCAGCCAAGTGCTGGATTCTGCTCTTCTTCGTAGAAGTAGGGTAGTGTTTTATCCGCACCAACATCTAAGGTGCGTAAAACAGCAGGTTTATCAGGGAAGGTTGATAAAATTTGTTGATAAATAATGCGCTGCTCATCTTCACTGGGGAAGCGCTCACGAATCATAAAAGGAATTTCGGAGCGATATAAACCAACGCCTGCTGCTCCTTGACTTAAAGCGCGATCCAAATCAGCAATTAAACCAACATTTGCTTTAAGTGTTATTTCATGCCCATCAATTGTTGTACTTGGTAAGTCTTTAAGTGCTTGCAATTCAACGGCTTTTTGACTCTCATGCTTGATCAAGCGCTCATATGCTGATTTAAGTCCCTTAGCAGGTTGAATATATATGCGCCCAACATAAGCATCAACAATAACCTCTTTACCATCAATGAAGCTAATTGGTAATGCTTTGATGCTTGTAACAAAAGGCACAGACAAAGCTTTAGCTAAAATAGCTGCATGAGAGTAAGAGGAGCCGTGTTCTGAGATAATTGCTTTTAAGCGCCCTTTAGGCACTTCGGCAATCATCGATGCGGTGACTTCGCTCGCAACAAGAACAGTATCAACAGCGTAGTGACTTTTCTTTAATATTTTATTCTCAAGTGCCAATAAGATGCGTTTGCCTAAATCACGAATATCACTAGCGCGTTCGACAAAGTAAGGCTCATCCATTTGCTCAAAAAGTGTGGCTTGCTCGATGACAACACGTTTGATCGCGCTTTGTAGCCAAATGCCCTGACGGATATAGCCAATAATTGCGTCATAAAAACGACTGCTATCGATCATTTGCAAATAGGCTTCAAATAATTGTGCTTCTTCACTGCCCGCAAGGAGGGTGACGCGCTCTAGCATTTCCTCCAATGACTCTTTGACATCCTTTACCGCACTAATAAATAAACGCTCTTCATCCTCTGATTGCGTAGGTTTGTCAGGAATCTCTTCAATATCAGTAATATTATAACGCGCAACCGCAATGCCTTTTTGTACCCCATCATTTGCGCTTACACCATCAAAGTACATCGGACTTTGTGGTTTATCTTCAATTTGCTCAGAAACATCTTCAATATGAATGGCGCGATTTAATGGTAGTGACAAGTTAGCACATAGCGTCGCAACATCGGTTTGCAAGCTTTCAGTAATTTTGTCTTTATCATTAAGTTGTAGCGCAATAATGGCAATAACATCACCTTTGTGCACAACGGGCGCTGCTAATAAAGACTGTAAACGGTTGCGTGAAAGTGTTTGTAGCACACTATAGCTTGAAGCCTTAGACATATCGGTAATAATGAGTGCTTCTTCACGTAAAGCAACCTTGCCCAAAAGATCATCTTTGGCGCTGATGTAGATCATCCCAGATCGCAGTGTTGGTACTAGCGTTGACGCGCTTAGCGTGTAGGTGTGCTCTGTTTCATCCAAAATGAAAACACTGCACGCATCGACACTAAGCACTTTGCATGCTTCTTTAGCAAACATTGATAATACAACATCAAGCTCATGCTTAAGCTCAATGATTTTGACTAAAGACTGCCATAACATGATATTTACTCGCGTGACCAGTCTTTAAGTACAGGGAAAAAGTGCTCAAGTGCCTTTTGGTATACATGGCGCTTAAAGGCAACGACTTTTCCTGCGGGGTACCAGTAATTTACCCAACGCCATTCATCAAACTCGGGCTTTTTATTAGCGTTGAGATTAATTGCGCTATCGGCAGATTTTAAACGCAACAAAAACCATTTTTGTTTTTGACCAATGCACAATGGGCAATTTCTTCTAATTAGAGACCTGGGAAGTCGATATCTTAACCACGTTCTTGTTGCAGCAATCACCTCAACATCATAAGGCATAAGCCCTACTTCTTCTTTGAGCTCTCGATACATTGCTTCAATCGGCGTTTCTCCGGAATTTAAACCACCTTGTGGAAACTGCCATGAACTTTGGTTGACGCGACGACCCCAGAACACTTTGTTTTGATCATTCATAATAATGATCGCCACATTTGCTCTGAAACCTTCTTGATCTATCACGATCATTTCCAAACCTAGTACTATCCTGCTGTTTAGCATACCGTAAAGCAGGTAACTTTTCCTTGAAAATCTTGCTAAATTTTGCAAAAAAACTCTGATAGAATAGATCGCGGTAAAACTATCAACCAAATCTCAAGGAGCGTTATTAGTATGTCTGACTTTACACATTATCAAGCCATGGTTAGTGAATATGGAATCGAATTTGTCGATCTTCGATTTACCGATACAAAAGGCAAAGAACAACATGTAACCATTCCTGTGCGCGCTGTTGATGAAGATTTCTTCACAGATGGCAAAATGTTTGATGGTTCTTCTATTGAGGGTTGGAAGGGAATTAATGAATCAGATATGATTTTGATGCCAGATGCATCAAGTATGTTGATTGATCCGTTTTTTGAAGCGCCGACATTGATTATCCGTTGTGATATTTTGGAGCCGGCAACGATGCAGGCATATGATCGTGATCCGCGTTCAATCGCAAAAAGATGTGAAACTTATATTAAGTCAACGGGAATTGCCGATACGGCATTTTTTGGTCCAGAGCCTGAGTTTTTTATCTTTGACGATGTGACTTATAAGTCAGATATGGAAGGTTCTGAGTATAAAATCAGAAGTAATGAATCAGCGTGGAGCACTAATGATCTCCATGGCGGTCGCAATAACGGGCATAAACCTGGTGTTAAGGGTGGTTATTTCCCTGTGCCACCGGTTGATTCATTGCAAGATATTCGCTCAGAGATGTGCTCTATTTTGGAAGAATTAGGGCAAGAAGTCGAAGTGCATCATCATGAAGTAGCAACGGCAGGTCAGTGTGAAATTGGCACTAAGTTCTCTACCTTGGTGGATAAAGCCGATCAAACACAAGTCTTTAAATATGTAGTGCACAATGTGGCTAACGGCTTTGGTAAAAGTGCGACTTTTATGCCAAAACCGATTCCGGGGGATAATGGCTCAGGTATGCATGTACACCAATCACTTTCAAAGGGTGGCAAAAACTTATTTGCAGGCAATGGTTATGCTGGGCTTTCAGAAGAAGCGCTTTACTATATCGGCGGCATTATCAAACATGCTAAGGCGTTAAATGCATTTGCCAACCCATCAACCAATAGCTATAAGCGTTTAGTGCCAGGATTTGAGGCGCCAGTGCTTTTGGCATATTCAGCACGTAACCGCTCCGCATCTATACGCATTCCTTTTGTTAATAGTGAAAAAGCACGTCGCATTGAGGTGCGCTTTGGTGATCCAACAGCTAACCCTTATTTAATGTTCTCAGCAATGGTCATGGCGGGGATTGATGGTATTAAGAATAAAATCCACCCAGGTGAAGCAATGGATAAAAACTTATATGACTTACCGCCTGAAGAGCTTGTAGATATTCCAACAGTGGCGTGCTCGCTAGAAGAAGCCCTTGCTGCCTTGGATGAAGATCGTGCGTTTTTAACCGCGGGCGGTGTATTTTCAGATGATATGATTAATGCATATATTGATCTGAAAATGGAGGAAGTGCAGAAGCTTAATATGACACCTCATCCGGTTGAGTTTCAGATGTACTACAGCTTGTAATCTAAAAATTTCACTAGAATTAATAGGATATAAACTTAGCTTGCTATGGATGGCAATAAATTCACTTTATTTGATGTATAAGAAATTAAACTGCTGTCAAACTTGCAATAGGTGAGTAAATCTCTACAATCGGGCAATAAAATTTCATCAACACGTTGGGAGCGTGAACGCATGGATATGACACAACTGTTTGTCGATTTATCGCGTAGTCAGTTTGCATTTACGGCTATATTCCATTTTATTTTTGTGCCATTGACACTTGGTTTGTCGTGGATACTGTTTATTATGGAGGCTGCCTATGTCAAAACCGGTCAGCAAGTATATAAAGACATGGTTCAATTCTGGGGTAAGCTGTTTGCGATTAACTTCGCAATGGGCGTTGTCACAGGGATTACCATGGAGTTTGAATTTGGTTTAAACTGGGCGTATTTTTCACGTTTTATCGGTGAGAGCTTTGGTACGATTCTAGCGATTGAGGGGTTATCTGCTTTTATGCTTGAGGCGACCTTGTTTGGTTTGTTCTTTTTTACGTGGAATAAAGTCAGTAAGAAAACGCATTTAGTCATTACCTTTTTCTTGGCATTGGGCACTAATCTCTCGATTGTGAATATCTTGGTGGCTAACAGTTGGATGCAGCATCCGGTGGCAACCTTCCTAAATCCTGAGACAATGCAGATGCAGTTGACGAGTTTTGTGCAGATTTACATGCAGGAATTAGCACAAATTCGTTTTGGACATGTGGCATTTGCTGGGTACTTTACTTCAGCGATGTTTGTTGTTGGTATTAGTGCGTGGTATTTGTTGCGTAAGCGCAATACTGGCTTTGCGATTCGTTCATTAGCTGTCGGTGTTGGTTTTGGAGCGTGTGTGTCAATTTGTATTGCCTTTTTAGGTGATGCAAATGGTTTGGCGATTGATAAGTATGAGCCAGTGAAGATGGCAGCCGTTGAAGGGCAGTGGGAAACACAAAAAGCACCAGCAGCTTGGTCAGTGATTGCCTTCCCATCACAAGAAAAAGAGATGAACTATCTGGATTACTTTAAAATCCCATGGGCATTAAGTTTAATTTCAGGACATAATCTTAGTGCCACTGTCGAGGGCTTAAAGCCGTTAATGAAAGACAATGAAACACGTATGTATGATGGTCTTGTGGCATTAAAAGCCCTGCAAAATATCCGCAGTGGTAAGGGCACAGCACACGACTTTGATATCTTTGATCCTAAGAATGCGGAAACGGCTAAGTATCGTGAGAATATTGGTTATGCTTTTATCTTACAAGAGCATGCCAAGGATCCATATAATGCTACAAGTAGTGAGGTGTCTAAAGCAGCTAAAGATACCATTCCAGAGGTTTGGGTCATATTCTGGAGCTTTAGAGTGATGCTAGCATGTTGGGCAATTGTATTCTTTGTGATGATTTTTGGTGCGGTACATTTGTTGCGTCGCACTTTGCTTAAATATCGTTGGTTCTTGTGGCTAGCTGTCTTTGCCATTCCTTTACCATATTTAGCAGCGGAATCTGGTTGGATCTTGACTGAGATGGGACGCCAGCCTTGGGTTGTGCATGGGATATTACCAACGAATATGGGTGCTTCATCCTTAGCCTCGTGGAATATCGTTGTCAGTTTGTTATTCTTTGCGATATTGTATGTCGCGCTCTTTGTCGTTGAGCTTGTGATTATGTTTAAAGTCGTACGCAAAGGTCCAAAGTCTCTAGGTAATGGCAACTATGATTATAAGGAGCATAAATAATGTTATTTGATTATATGACCTTACAAATTATCTGGTGGGCAATTATTCTTCTGGTACTTATCCTTTACGCGACAACTGCGGGTTGCGATTTTGGTGTAACGATCATGATGCCCTTTATGTCTAAGCATAAAGGTTTTAAAGAAAATGATATTGAAAGGCGCTTAGCGTTAAATACCATTGCCCCTACGTGGGATGGTAATCAAACGTGGATTGTTATCGGTGGTGGTGCGCTATTTGGTATCTGGCCAGCCGTTTATGGTACGATTTTCTCGGGGCTATATCCAGCATTATTATTAGTGCTATTTACCTTTTTCCTACGCCCACCAGGGTTTGACTATCGCAGTAAACTTGATGGCGATGGTTGGCGTAAATTCTGGGATTGGGGACTTTTTATCAGCAGCTTTATTCCGGTGCTTATTTTTGGTCTAGTGCTTGGTGCATTGTTCCATGGTTTACCATTTTATCATGATGATTTTCTGTTAAGATCCATATATGCCGGCAATGCCTTTGCTAGTGTATTATCACCTTTTGCTATCTTATGTGCACTGTTGGCGTTAAGCATGGTGTTGATGCATGCGTGTTTGCATTTAAATCGTCGCTTAGCCGGTGAGTTAGGTTTGCGCTTTCGTCGTTTATCTAATCTGTTTATTATTATCAACTTACTACTTGTCACTATTGGCTTGATTATGTTGGCATATGTCGTCCCTGGGATGATTATCACCGGTACGCCAGCAAGTCTTGCGTTTAACACACAGGTTGATGTGGTTACAGGTGGATGGCTACATAACTACGCACTTCATCCGTGGATGTGGTTAGCCCCTGTTTTGTGCTATGTCATGCTACTGCTTGCTGCCATTGCCAAAGAGAAAAATGAAGCTATCGCTTATTGGTGCTCAGCACTTGCCATTGCGGCAATCATGTGTGCTGCGGCATTTGCCTTATTCCCGTTTATCGTGCCTTCTAATTGGGTGGGGAGTAATGGCTTTGGCAGCCAAAGTTTAACGATTTGGAATGTATCAGCGTCAGAATATAGCTTAATGGGTATGCTATATATTACCTTTGCCTTTATGGTTGCGATTATTGGCTATAAGCTTTGGGGCTTTGGTGCAGCATGGCGCGGCAAGTCTAAGCTTGATAAAAATGATCTAGAGCAAAACAGTCATACATTCTACTAATTGAGTCAATAGAGGAATTATTATGTGGTATATCACAATTATCATTATGTTAGCGATTTCAATGTATGTTGGTTACCGCTTTACACTGTATGTCGATGATAAGATTGAAAAGGGTAAATATAAACAGATCAGTGACGATCCAAATCATATAGCTAATAAAGGGGATCATCCTGATAAAAAATAAAATGATTGTATATTAGGCTTTGATAATGCCTTGCGTTCTTTCTTGATGTTCTTGAATTTCTTTTGCTTGTACCGATAAAGTCGCGGTTGGACGTGCCAGTAAACGCTGCACACCAATGGGTTCACCTGTCAGCTCACAATAACCATATTCACCATTTTCAATATGCTTTAGTGATTCATTGACTTTGCGTAGTAGCTTGCTTTGGCGATCAACCGTGCGTAAGTATAGCTGCTGCATTTCCTGAGAAGTAGCAACATCATTTAAATCGGTGTTGCGTTCAGACTCAGCCAAGCTTTTCTTTGCATCATCAATTGCTTCACTTAACTCTTGTTTTTGCTGAAGTAATAGTTCCTTGAAAAAAGCCAACTGCTCTTCATTCATATATGCATCTTCAGGCATATTCAGTAGTTCTTTCTCTGTCAGCATAGCGTGCCTCCATTAACGAGTTAGTTTTTTATTAGGGCCTTTTTATATCATAAAAAATAATCGATCACTAATAAATTTACTGCATATAAGTAAAAAAAGTAAAACTTTGGCGTTTAGTCAAGAAAATGAGATTAAAAAGTTGATTGAGTTAAGATGTTTTGATTAATGTAATTAATATTTGTATGACCACAAAACGCCATGGTTTTGTCTAGCTCATCATAAAGTATTTCTAAAACGCGTCGAACGCCATCTTCGCCATATGCGCCAAGCCCATAGATAAAAGCACGTCCAATCATTCCAGCAC
>JAQCCA010000070.1 GCA_027621155.1 Pseudomonadota bacterium
TAAAACAACTTTGCCCGAATTTCAATCATGCATGAAAGCCATATGGAATATAGCCTGATGGAGGAATTTCCTAGGTATAATAAAAAATTATTCAGGACGCATATGCGGGAATAAGATCACATCACGAATCGATGCGCTATTGGTGAAAAACATCACTAATCTATCAATACCAATACCTTCACCTGCAGTAGGCGCCAAACCATACTCTAACGCACGAATATAATCGGCATCATAAAACATCGCTTCATCGTCCCCTGCATCTTTTGCCGCAACTTGCGCCTTAAAGCGCTCAGCCTGATCTTCTGCATCATTTAACTCAGAGAAACCATTAGCGATCTCGCGCCCGCCAATAAAGAACTCAAAGCGATCAGTAATAAAAGGATTATCATCATTGCGACGTGCCAATGGTGAAACCTCGGCTGGATACTCGGTAATAAAGGTTGGTTGAATCAAACGGTGCTCAACCGTTTCTTCAAAAATCTCTGTTTGCACTTTACCTAAACCATAGTGTGACTCGACTTTAATGCCTAGCTTTTTAGCGATTGCTACCGCTTGGTCAAAGTCAGCCAACTGCTCTTTAGTAATCTCTTGATTAAAATGTAAAATCGAGTCAAACATACTCATACGCACAAATGGTTGTGCCAAATCATAATCCTGACCTTGATAATGAATATCGGTAGTGCCTAGCACATCTTCAGCCATCTTACGCAATAAATCTTCGGTTAAATCCATCAGATCTTTATAGTCAGCATAGGCTTGGTAAAACTCAATCATGGTAAATTCAGGGTTATGGCGCGTTGATAAACCTTCATTTCTGAAGTTACGATTAATCTCATACACGCGATCAAAACCACCAACAACCAAACGTTTTAAGTAAAGCTCAGGTGCGATGCGCAAATAAAGCGGCATATCTAATGCATTGTGATGCGTTGCAAAAGGCTTTGCTGAAGCACCTCCTGGAATCACGTGCATCATTGGCGTTTCAACTTCCATAAAACGATGTTCATCAAAATAACGACGAATAAATTGAATCATTTTAGAGCGCGTCTGGAAAACTTTGCGACTCTCACTATTAGTCATTAAATCAACATAGCGTTGGCGATAGCGCGTTTCTTGATCGGATAACCCATGAAACTTATCAGGCAATGGGCGGATTGATTTGGTTAATAACTTAATGCTGGTTGCATGCACTGATAGCTCACCGGTATTGGTCTTAAACAATGAGCCTTCAACGCCAACGATATCACCCAAGTCCCAATGCGCATTAAAGCGATCATACTCGCCTTCAGCTAAATCATTTTTGCGAATATACGCTTGAATACGACCTGACATATCCTGAAGTGTGATAAAAGATGCCTTGCCCATGACACGCTTAAGCATAATGCGTCCGGTAATTTTTACCGTTGGCTTATCCTCTAGTGCTTCTAACTCTGCTTTTTCGATTTTGCCATATCGTGCTTGCAGGCATGCTGCTGCGGCATTCGGTTTGAAATCATTAGCAAACGCAATACCATTATTTGATTCGGTATGCTCTTTAAGCTTTTCTTTGCGCACTTGAATCTGATTATTTTCTTCGATTTGCACTTCTTCTTTTGTCATCACTTGATCTTGAACTTGTTCTGTCATGGCTGTTATTCCAATTTTTTATCTTAATCTTTATTTAAGGACGTATTCGATACGCCCCTACGCTACATCATTTTCAATACGCCCCGCTACATTATATGCAACACGCTCCTATAGTGTATCATGCCAATTTTAGCAATCTGGCTATTACAAACCCATTTTCAAGCTGGCTTCGATAAATTTATCTAAATCACCGTCAAGTACTGCCTGTGTATTGGTATTCTCCACAGAAGTTCTTAAGTCCTTAATTCTTGATTGATCAAGTACATAAGAGCGAATTTGACTACCCCAACCAATATCTGATTTAGACTCTTCAAGCGCTTGCTTTTTAGCATTGCGTTTGTGCATCTCTAGCTCATATAGCTTTGATTTTAGCTGCTTCATCGCTTGATCTTTGTTTTTATGTTGTGAGCGATCATTCTGACATTGCACGACAATACCTGATGGCTCATGCGTAATTCTTACCGCTGAATCTGTACGGTTGACATGCTGCCCACCAGCACCTGACGCGCGATACGTATCAATGCGCAAATCCGCAGGGTTAATCTCGATCTCGATATCATCACTCACCTCAGGGGAGACAAAAACCGATGCAAATGACGTATGACGACGGTTGCCTGAATCAAACGGTGACTTACGCACCAAACGATGCACACCCGTCTCAGTCCTAAGCCAACCATAGGCATACTCACCTTCAAAACGAATCGTGCAGCTCTTAATACCCGCAACATCACCATCTGAGACTTCAATGAGCTCTGTTTTCAAGCCATGCGCCTCGCCCCAACGTAGATACATACGCATAAGCATTTGCGCCCAATCTTGCGCTTCAGTGCCTCCGGAGCCAGATTGCACATCCAAAAACGCATCATTTGGATCCATTGGATTATTAAACATACGCATAAACTCAAGCTTGGTTAACGCAGATTCCAAATGATCAATTTCAGTAATCACCTCTTGCAAGATGCTCTCATCATTAGCTTCTTGTGCAAAATCAATCATCTCTAGCGCATCAATAATTCCCTTATCAAGCGTTAAGACATTATTAACAACCACCTCAAGGGCTGTTTTTTCTTTACCTAGCGTTTGTGCATTCTCTGGGTCATTCCAAATCTCTGGATTTTCCAACTCCATTAACACTTCATCTAAACGCTCTTTTTTATAAGCAAAGTCAAAGATACCCCCGAAGTGTATCTAAGCGCATTGCCATCTCTTTTAATTGTGTTTTATAGCTATTTACTTCCATTACAGAAATTTTTATTTCATTGGCGTTAAAGTGGTCGATATTCTAGCATAAGCTTGACTCAGCTGCGAATTGTTTTTCCCTTTGCACGGTTTAAGCATAGCTCAATTGCTATTTTGTTCTATAATGACGTAAAAAAGTGTATTTTATTGTATCTAAATGCATCGCAAGCAAAGGAGATTGCCATTATGTCATCACAACCTCTTTCTCAAGCCTCACCTAAAGAAAAAGAAATCTCGCGCACGAAAAATATTGTTGCTAGCTTCTGCGGAAGCGTTTCAGAATGGTATGAATTTGTTGTTTATGCCTTTTGCGCACCCTTCTTAGCGCCCCTGTTTTTCCCTTCTGACAATCAACTTGTTTCTGTTTTAGCTGTTTATGGTGCCTTTGCTGCAGGCTTTTTGATGCGTCCATTAGGGGCGCTTGTTTTTGGTTACTTTGGCGATAAATATGGACGACAAAAAACTGTCTCCATTGCGGTTATTTTAATTGGCTTACCGACTGTCATCATGGGCATTATGCCAACCTATGAACACATTGGCGTTATCGCACCTATTGTGCTTATTCTTGTACGTATGCTCCAAGGCTTAAGTGTTGGCGGACAATTTACTGGATCTGCCGTTTTTATTAATGAGCATATAGGCAGTAATCGCCGTTACCTAGGTGCTGGCATCACCTTTACTGGCGCATTTGTTGGCATGCTACTGGCATCAGCAGTTGGCGCGCTATTAACGGCTATTTTAAGTGATATACAACTTGCGAGTTGGGGATGGCGCATCCCTTTTATCTTAGGTATTTTTGTTGCCATCTCAGGCTATTACCTTAAAACGCACACCAGCGAAACCCCACAGTTTAAAAAACTCAAAGCACACAATGCCCTACCAAAGAATCCAATTATTGAAGCATTTAAAACACAAAAACTTGGCATGCTACTTGGTATTTTCATTTGTTGGCTAACGCCATTAATCGTCTATCAATTATTTATTTTTATGCCAACCTATGCGCATACTTACCTTAATATTGAGCTAAGTCACGCACTTGAAATCAATGCCATTGGCATGATCATCTTATCTGTTTTCACCGTTTTTTGGGGCTATGTTGCTGATCAAATTGGTTTTTATAAGGTCATGGCAACGGCGGCGGTTATTTTGTTTTTCCTTTCACCATTACTCTATTGGCTAATGTCACTACACACTTCGATTTTCATTCTGGCACAAATCATCTTTGCCATTGTTGGCGCCGCTTTTATTGGTCCTGTAATGGGTATGCTTAGTCATTTATTCACAGTCAATGCGCGTTATACCGCGTTATCGATCAGTTACAATATAGGCTTTGGAATTTTTGGCGGCAGTGCAGCATTGTTTGTCATCTATCTCATTAACACAACGACAATCACATGGATTCCTGGTGTTTATATTTCCTTTGCTGCCATTATTTCTTTGATTGCCTTAACGATTGCCAGAAAACACATAAAGGCTTAAAAAACCGATCATTTTAATTGCAGTTTATCTGCCAACACTCTAAAGTGGCTCGCTAATTATATAAACAAGTATGCACTTCACTGCTTGACTAAGTACTATCTGAATATTTGGAGTTATCAATGAAACCGTTTAACAACCGCCTATTAGTCGCCATATTGATGTTGACAATTGTTATTGATGTCATGGGTGTGGGGCTTGTTTTCCCCGTCATCCCCGAATTATGATGTCAAAACAAAGCCCATTTTTTGGGTTTGGCACATCTGATTCGCTACGCAATTTTTATTATGGTCTATCGATGGCAGTATGGCCTTTGGGAATCTTTATTGGTAGTGCGATTATCGGCAGACTCTCTGATAAATATGGGCGTAAGCTCATGATCATCGTCTCACTAGCTGGCACGATTGTTGCTTATCTATTATCCGTAAGCGCTTTAGCGTTAGGCTCATTAAGCATTTTCATGATAAGCCGTTTTATTTGCGGATTTTTTGGTGGCAGTTTTAGTATTGCGCAAGCAGTTATCTTGGATATTTCTAACGAGCAGAATCGCGTTAAAAACCTAAGTTTAATCACGCTTTCCGCCTCTATTGGTTTTGTCTTTGGACCACTTATAACAACAGCTGTTGGTTTATTATCGCAAACGTAGTATCAAGCCATTACACTGCCGTTTTGGTTTGGCGCTATATTTTCTATGGTTAATCTACTCAGTGTTTGTTTATTCCTACCTGAAACCTACACTAATCGCATCAAAGAGCAAAAACTTAAGCTGATAAGCCTTGTCTTTAGTTTTAAAGTCATGTTTAGCGACAAGCGTGTCAAGATACTGGCACTAGCCTTTTTGATGTTGCAAATCGGTTGGGGCTACTACGCCCAAGGGTTGCCACTTGTGCTAGCACAAGCATTCCAATTTGAGCCGGCAAGCATTGGCTTTGTTTTTGTAATCATGAGTTTGGGTTTTGCCTTTTCAACACTTTACTTTCAAAATGTTGTGCTTAAACGCCTTAACAATCATCTTGCGATGCTATTAAGTGGTATTATTATCGCGGTATTAATTGCGCTTTGTACCTTTTCCTTAAGTCCAAGCTCAATGATTATCAGCGCATTTATTGGCGCGTTATTAGAGATCATCTTTTATACTGCCTTATTATCAGTAATTGCCAGCAAAGTTGAGAGCCATGAGCAAGGTGCCATCATGGGGGGCACCACCTCTGTTTTTGGGATGGGCAATCAATGCCTTTACCCTTGGCTTATTTACAACATTCTACTTATTACTTCCCCTGTATCTAGCAGCAGTGAGTATTTTAATTGCAGGATTAGTCGTCAAACTAGACAAGTAACATAATTTATATTTATTTGCTAACGATTTGCTTTGAATTTAACGTACTATACCCCTTCCTAAAAGGGAGAAGATAAGGAGATTTTATATGTTCATTAAAAATAAGCCCGTCACACTAACGTTTTTCATCACCCTGTTTCAAACGATGAGCACAGGTGTTATGTTTAGTTTAACCGTGCTGTATTTAACGCTTTCACTCAAGGTTAGCGAGAGTGAAGCATATATGCTAAATACAGCACTTTTTTCACTTTTTTATTGCTTGCCACTTATTGCAGGTATTGTTGCTGACAAGCTTTTAGATGCAAAGCGCACACTGATTATTGGGCAGCTTTTTAGTATTTTTGGTTTTTTTGCCTTAGCACAGTTTGGTGAACCTTTACTTGTCACGAGTTTAAGTTGTATTGCCATTGGTGGCGCTTTTTACTTGCCTAGCATTTGGAAACTACTCAACAGCTGCTTTCCTGAGCAAAATACTAAACGATCGTATTATTTTACGGTTGCCTATATTAGCCTAGCAACTGGTGGCATGATTGCAACTTTCAGCTCTGGGTTTATTGCGGATTATTTAAGCTATCAAGCGGCTTTTTATATTGGGGCTGTGTATAACGTCATTGCTTTGTTACTTTTTCTTCTATTTCAACACATATACCCAAAATCTAATAATTCGATTTCGTTACACAAATATATTTATAGCATCGTTGTGTTTGTAGCTACCTTTGCTGTTGTACATTATCTTATTCAACGACCAAGCACAGCTGCATTAACCATTTATATTGTTGGTATACTGCTTGTAGGCTACTTTTTCTACCTTGTTATGCAAGCACCCAACATGTCTCAGAAAAAAGGCATACTAAAATTTTTAGTATTCTGCCTGATCAATGTTGCTTATTGGAGTATTGCAACACTGGCGCAAACAAATATCACTCTCTTTTCCGAGTACAATTTAAATCGGCATATTTTTGGCTTTATATACCCCGCTGGATCTGTTATTACGTTTTGGTATATCAGCATGTTTATTTGTGCGATTGCCGTAAGCTACTTCTGGTATCGAAAGCTCAAGCATAATGCCTTTGATCAAAAGTTTTTTATTGGTTTAATTGTCACTGCTATTTCAGGTGCTAGTATTCCACTAGCCATTTATTTTAGTGGTGCTGATCATCAGGTTGCCTTTTTCTGGATTATTATATTTTTCTTCTTCCTAGGGCTAGGTGAAATTCTCGTACAACCCAATGGCAATGCTGCCGCTGGAGAGTATATTAACGAGAAAAACCGTGGCTTTGCGCTAGGTGCTTGGCAATTTGCAAGCGGTCTTGGTGTTGCTGTCTCTGGTCAACTCTCTGTACTCACCATTACCGATAACAAAGAAACGAATTTATTATTAAGCAATCAAACCTACAGCCACGTATTTTTATATATTGCGATTATCTGCTTGGTTTTTGGTATTATTACCTTTGTCATTAATCGATTTTTGAAAACCCCACATTAATACTAATAAATACCCTAATTTTATGGTATTCACTTACAACGTTAGAGCGCTTAAAATAAACCCACAGCATAGGCAATCTTTGAACATGCTAGCTATATTGCGGTGGGGGCCGATTGTACAGCGCTTTTAAAGCCAAGGGGTAATACGCTTTAAAAGCCGCTCGTACATTTTATAATCTAATAAACCACACAAAGAGTAAGACAATGGCAACCATACACACAGCAGAAGAGTACGCTAATATTTATAAAATCTTACAAAAACATGATAATTCCAAGCAAATCATAAACCATATCACCAAAGAAATTTTACCTACTATCAACTGCAATCGCTTTTTAGATATTGGTGCAGGTGAGGGCAAAATTACCAAAAAGATTTCGCCACACTTTAATAACACTCTAGCAATCGAACCTAATCCTACTTATGCAATTTTATTAAAGTCAATTGATGACTTAACCGTGAACAATCAGATCTTCCAAGAAGTCAAATTAACTGAGCAGTATAACTTTATATTATGCTCTCACGTACTCTATCACGTCGATGAACAAGACTGGGAAACTTTTGCATTAAAGGCGTATAAAGCACTCGCACCGGGAGGTGTACTAATGTTTGTCGTGCCATCTAATAAGGGTGAACACTATGAAAAATGCATAAGTTACAATCCACAATATAAGTGTTATAAGCTTCTCAAGGCAATTGCTAATAAGCATAAGATTAACTATAAGCTCGAAATAACTGATGCTTTTTACAATACAACAACCGTGGATGAAATGTATAAAATTTGTCGTTTTTCAATCCTAGAAGACACCTTCACTTATGAGATGTATCAAGGGCTTCTACAAAAAGGGATTGAGCCATTCAATGCAGATGTTATGGATTATGCTAAGCGTAAATATGTCGATGATAATAATTACTCACTAATTATTCACCCAGCCTTTATTAGTTTTCACAAACCTTTGTAATTATCTTAATAAACGCGCATAACGGCGCATATTCTGAAATAACCCATGGCTTTTAAACCATGCTTCAATATTTCCTGAAAAATGGCTGCGATAGAGCTCCTGAATATTACGAATATGTGTACGCACTGTGCCAACTGAGCACTGCAATATTCTAGCACTAACAACCGTACTATAGCCTTCAAAATACAAAGCCAGACATTTAATCTGTTGCTTTGTCAGATAAAGCCCTTGTGCGTTAATTAAAACATACAGCTTTGCCAACATCGCATAACAACGACTGTTTGATTCGTTTAATGCCTCTAATGTTTTCGCCGCTGTTTTATCATCGGTGATCTGCGCAAAAACACCTGCCATATCAGGTGATAACGAATATTCTTTGATTTTGTCCTCTTGCCAACGCAACATAATTGAAGCATTAAAAACAAATTTCTTGCCTGTGGTTTCTATACCGCAAAACTCACCAATATGTTCGCAGTTCTCAGAAAACTGTAATACAGTGGTATCGGCACAATGCGCTTGTTGCAAGAAATCCAATGATCTCACATCAATCGATTGAAAATAAAAAGAAAGATCCATCGCAATTTCATCACGTCCAAAAGCAATGCCATAGTCAGTCAAGGCCAAACAATCGGGTGTTAGAAACTCACCCAATGCATTGTTATCACGCCCAATCAACAGAGCATCTAGGAATTCTTTTGTTTCATTAACCTTGTTATTACTCTTTGACATCCCTGTTCTCTTTTAATTACACAATATCAAAATCAAACATTTGATTAGCAAATGGCTCGTCAATCAATCTAAAATGCCACCATTCCGTTGCTATTGGCTCAAATCCAGCATTTAGCATCTCTTGACGTAATAACGCTCGGTTGGTAATCGCTTCTTTTGAGACTTCATTATTATCAGGATGTGACAAAGGATCCATATAATCAAAGATCGTACCCATATCAAGTACTTGACCTTGTTGATCAATCAATGTTAAATCAACGGTGCTACCACTACAATGGTTTGATGTTTTATTAAAATAGCCCTGTCCAAATAAGTCTGCTTTGCTTAAGTTAGGATAATACTGACGCTGCGTATGATTATCGTGAGCGTCTTGTGCCCATTGCCAAAAATCATCAACGGCTTTAGCAGGACGATAGGCATCCCAAATCAATAGACTTAAATTATGTTTAGCAACACGTTGAGCCACCTGCTGCAATGCAGCGTAGCAGGCTTTCGTCATCAAGCATTTATTCGCATAATAGCCTGCTATACGCCTACCTACGATATTATCATCATAGCTGTATTTAATATCCCAACGCATTGGCTCAGATTGGGTTAACTCAATAAACTCACTATGCATAGGACAGCTACCGAATATTAGAAAGGAATATCGTCATCATCAAAGTCATTAAGTTGACTTAAATCTGGCTGCGCTTGAGGCTTGGCTTGCTGTGGCGCCTGATTGTATGCACCTGCTGCAGCTTGTGGTTGCGCGGATGGTTGGTTAAATTGCGGCTGCGAATAGCCTTGCTGAGGATTGCCATTATTCTGCCCTTCATTACGTCCACCCATTAGCTGCATTTCAGTAGCAACAATCTCGGTTGTATAGCGCTCTTGACCATTTTGATCCTGCCATTTATTGGTGCGAATACGCCCTTCAATATACAGCAACGACCCTTTTTGCGTATATTGTGCGACCGTCTCTGCTTGCTTACCAAACACGACAACACGATGCCATTCTGTATTTTCAACAAACTGCCCTGTTTGACGATCTTTATAGCCATCATTGGTCGCTAATCGCAAATTTGCTACCGACATACCACTTGGCATATATCGCACCTCAGGATCTGCA
>JAQCCA010000071.1 GCA_027621155.1 Pseudomonadota bacterium
AGGGGCTAAAATAGGTTAAATCATCAAAGGTATATTGATATCCTTCTTGCTTAAGCTCATAAAGTGAATTTGATAAGTCTATCGTATTTTGTAGCATAATGCAGTTAGCGATGAGTTGATTATATTTGGCCTGGTACTAAGGATCGTGCGCTGAAAGGTAAAGTTGCTTTAATTTTCTAGTTTGAAATAGTATTTCATACTTCGCACTTTTTCTGCTAGCATAGGCTATCTGATTTGCCTGTAATGCCTCATGTATTTACCGATACTGGTCATTATAGGAACTTTATAAAGGATAGCTGACATGCAGAGAACAAGTCCCAGAAAAAAAGCACTGCAAATCGCAAAGCATTTTAGACATGAGAACCCAGACTATAATTACTTACGCGCCGTATTCGTTGCATTAAGGCAGGAATTAGATGTTCAAGTTAAAGCAGAGCCTAAAAAGCTACCCTATGTGCCAACAGAAGATGAGATCAGGCGGTACTATGATATCGTCTGGAAAAGTAAGAACATGCAAGATGTTCTAATTATTAAAACACTCCTATATACTGGCGTTCGTGTAAGTGAGTTGATACGCCTTAAAATAAGCGATGTTGACCTAGATAGATGCCAGATTAAAATTAACTCAGGCAAGGGACAAAAAGATCGTATAGTTCCTTTTCCAAAAAGTTTTCGAGAAACATTGGCTTTACATATATCAAAAGTCTCAAAAGATAAAGGTTTCAGCTTATTTACATCATCATGGGCTAAGCCTTACTCTGATCGAGGAATTCGGAAAATTCTCGAAAAATACAGTAAAGAAGCTGGAATGATACAAAATATATCACCGCATAAATTAAGGCATTTTTTATTTACCTGGCTTAAGAAAAAAGGAATAGATGATGCACTTATTCAACCTTACTCAGGCCATGAAACAAGGCAATCTCTAGAGGTCTACTCAAAGTTATCTTTGTCCGAAGCGCAAGATAGTTATGATGATAATATTAAAGATTTCCCTATATGATAGGCTCAACTTTACCTCTCAGAGAACGATCCTTAGTACCAGGCCTAATTGATAACCCAGAGGGTTGATTATTTTTAGCTTCAATGCGTCCACCGTGGCTCTCAATGATGTCTTTGGCGATAGATAGTCCAAGACCATTGCCTTTAGAGGAGGAATTATCACCTTGTTGGAAGGGCAGAAAAATATCGCCTAATTGCGCAGATGGTACACCAGGTCCATCATCGCTAATTTCAATAGTGAGCGTGTCTTTGTATTGGGTGAGACGCACGCGCACTTTGCTGCCATATTTTAACGCATTATTAATGATATTTGTTAGCGCTCGCTCCATCTCCACTTGTGAGCCATGGATAAAGTAACGATCATAAATGGCAGAGATTTGAATACGCTTAGGATTGTGCAATTGGTAGTCCTGAACAATTTCAGTAACGATTTGGCATAAATCAATTCTGCTTTTAGGGTGTGATAAATGTTTTTTTTTCGCATAATCAATCGTATTTTTTAAGATAAGATCGATATCGTCAATTTGCTCAAAAATGCGTTCTCTCAATCCGGCATCTTCAATCTGATATAACATAAGATCAATGCGTGTCAGTGGTGTTCTGATATCATGTGCTAACGTCGCCATGGTTTTCATTTTGACTTCATTTAATGTCTGGATCTTAGCGATTAAACTATCAATATATTGTGCGGATTTATGTAAAAGATGTAAGCTTGATTGTGTGAAAAAGTTACCACGAATGGCAGGTAAGTTTAGTTGATGTTTTTGCTCAAGTTCAAACAGCTTATTCATCGCAAGAAGTAACTTTCGACCATTAATCAGATAAATAAGTAAATAAAGCATCACCAGTAATTGTAGTAACACAAATGCTGTGGCAAACCACGGGAAACTAATCGCAGGCAAATAGACAATAATCCACTCTTTCAATTGATTCGAGTAAATCGAGATAATGTTATTGCGCCAGAAACGAATATTACTAAGCGCGTGGTGCACTCGTTGTGAGTTAATTTGGAGATCATGACTATAGATATAATCAGAGCTTATTTGTGGCTTATCTGCAATCGTAACCATCACACGATTATTACTAAAGCGCGGAATAATGCTTTTTAGATATTTTTCTTCTTTGGTGGACAGTTTTAAGTGGTCGATTTCAGTAATCAAATTAATTAAGTTAATCGCTTCAACACGCTGATCTTCATTGTGATCAGTATACGTGTTGGTGTAGAAATAACTAATCAGTACGATATTGATAATAAAGGCAATGAATAAAAGTAAATTAAAACGTAATCTGGATTTCAAGTTCGGTGAGTTTCTTCTAAGCTTCATCATTGGTTAATCAATTGTGATGTTGCTTTTTAAACTATAACCAATGCCACGAATGGAAACAATTAGATCATCACTGGCAATACTTTCAAGCTTTTGACGCAAGCGAGAAATTAAGGTTGAGATAATCCGATCATCGGCAGCAATCGGGCGGTTATAAATCACTTGTGCGATATCATGTTGCGATTTTGCTTCGCTATGATTGTCATTGAGATAACTTAACAAGAGATATTCATTTTTATTAATACTAATACTTTGCTCAGTATCATGGCGTGAAAGTGTGAAGGTCTTGCTATCAATGCGCCAGAGACTTTTCTCAGTATGTGTCTTAGGTTTATAAGCAATCGAGAGAATATTGCGAATCTTGGCAATCAATAATCGGGTATTAAACGGTTTATGCATAAAGTGCAAAGCACCCAGTTCATAAGATAGGATTTCATCGATCTCATCATCAGACGCAGTAATGATGATAATGGGGATATTAAATGTCTCGCAGATTCTGCGGCAATAGTATTTGCCATTTTCAAATCCAGGCATGTTTAAATCAAGAATCATCAAGTCAGCAGCAAAAGATGTGAGTATTTCGTCGGACTCAAGTGGATTGGCAGCGTGTTGTACATCGTATTGTTCACGCTCAAGAATATGTTTTAATTCTTGGCGAATAATCAGATCATCATCAACAATGACAATACGCTTTTTTTCAGTATCTTGCATGGATTTAGTATTTTAATGCAATAATTGTTGCTAATTATATCAGAATAAATTAAAGAATATGACGGTGAATAATGATTAACTAAGCTTATCAGTGGCAACATGATAATCAGGGTCTTCAAGTACATTGACTTCAACGAGATTCCCTGCCTTGCCTAATAGCTCCTTACACTCCAAACTTAAGTGTCTTAAGTGTAAGTTTTTGCCAAGGTTGCTATAACATTCGGCAACGTAAGCAATGGCGTCAATGGCTGAATGATCACTGACACGTGAGTATTTGAAATCAATAATTACCTCAGTGGGGTCATCCTCTGGAGCAAAGAGGCTTTTAAAGCGCGTGCTTGAGCTAAAGAATAAAGGACCATGCAGTATATATTCTTTACTGCCATCAGTATTGATTTTGGTTTCGGCATAGATGTTTTTGGCAGTTTGCCAAGCAAACACGAGTGATGCTAAGATCACACCAACAATAACCGCAATCGCAAGATCCGTCATTACAGTGACAACGGTTACGACGATAATGATAAATGCATCGTGCCAAGGAATCTTGCGAATGAATTTGAAACTTGCCCATTCAAAGGTTTCGATCACGACCATAAACATAACGCCAACAAGTGCTGCTAATGGAATGATTTTAATCAATGGCATGGCGACGACAATAAAAAACAATAAAAATACAGCGGCAGTAATGCCCGATAAGCGTCCGCGTCCGCCAGAGCTGATATTAATCATGCTTTGACCGATCATAGCGCACCCGCCCATGGCCTTGAAAAAGCCAGAGATGATATTGCCAGCGCCTTGGGCAATACACTCTTTGTTACCACGACCACGTGTTTTGGTGATTTCATCAATCAAGGTTAATGTCATTAATGATTCAGATAGTCCAATAATAGCCAG
This sequence comes from Pseudomonadota bacterium, assembly GCA_027621155.1. Lineage (GTDB taxonomy): Bacteria > Pseudomonadota > Gammaproteobacteria > Francisellales > Francisellaceae > Caedibacter. Next base: position 3,933 of record JAQCCA010000071.1, read on the forward strand.
AATAAGTGCATAAGGCACAACAATGGTGAGTGCGTGCCAAGTAAATGGAATATGTGGGATACTAAAGACATGGCTCACAATGTCTTTGCCAGTGCCGATCATATCACCAACATTTAAGATATGATTACCTGGTAGTGGAATAAATAAGGCAATCACGGTGACAACGATAATAGCCGTTAATGCGGAAGGGATTGCCTTGGTGAATTTGGGTAAGAAATGTGTAATGAGCATGGCGAGTACGACAAGTCCAATCATCACATATAAGTCAATGCCTTGTAACCAAACTTTATGATCTAGCCCCGTTGGCGTGTATTTGAACTGTTGTAATTGCGATAAGAAAATGACAATAGCAAGACCATTAACAAAGCCAACCATGACTGACTTAGGTAGCATGCGAATAAACTTACCAAAGCCCAGAAGTCCTATAACAATCTGAATGATACCCGTTAGAATAACGGTGGCAAATAAGTAATTCATGCCTGTAATAGGGTCATTAGGGAAAAGCAGCATAATCGAAACCATAACGACTGCCATTGAACCGGTAGCACCTGATATCATGCCTGGTCTGCCACCAAAGACAGCCGTCATAAAGCACATAATAAAGGCTGCATATAAGCCAACAGTGGGGTTAACGCCCGCCACTAAGGCAAAGGCAACAGCCTCAGGAATTAGAGCTAAAGCGACAGTGACACCGGATAAGAAGTCGGTCATGTGTTTGCCATCTTGATTGGGCATTAAAAAGCGATTAACGCGTTGTAATAACATAAATATAAGAAGTTAATTTTTATAAAGGTCGCATTTTACTACGATATACACCCAATGTCCTTGAATAATTGACTTATATTAACCCCTTACATCAAGATTATGCCAAGATTAAAGAGATTAAGTTAACAGATTTTAGATTTGATAAACGCTTATTGAGATCGTAAGTTTACTTATGGACGCTTTTTCTCAGCTAATGCATTATTTGATTTTTCAAGCTGTTTGCGATAGTACTCAAGTGTTTGCTCGGATTCGCGCTTAAGTTGGCGAATTTGTCCATTTAAAAAAGCAATTTGCCCTTCTAGAGCATCACGCAAGTCTGAAATACGCTGAGTTGTTTGCTCTTTTAGTGTTTCTGCATAAATGCGTGCTTCTTTAGCAACTTGCTCGGCTGATTCGCGACGTGTTTGCTCTTTGACTAAAGCGGCATATAACTTACGCACTTTAAGCTCAGGATTGCTTTCATTTAAAATCATGCTCCACTCATCAGACATGCTGTTAAGAATGTCACTGCTTAATGCATGAGAGCTCGTAAGAAGTGCTTGAATCATTGGGTCTTGTGTTTTCATTGTACTCGTTGCTGTTGACGGTTTCTCGCTAATTGCCGCTTTTGTTTGAGGCTTTTCTTCAGGAATTTTTGCTGCTTCTATTTTTGCAGTAGCGGTGTTTTCTGAGATAGGTTGCATAGTATCTTCTGTGTTCTTATGAGTGGTTGCCGGTTGTGCGGCTGTTTGATCAGTTTCACGCTCTTCACGCCACTGTTTTAGAAATTTACTGATAGTCGTTGGGCTGCCGCGGCCAACTGTATCACGAACATTATTTATGCTAGGCGTAACGCCCTGTGCTTCTAGCTTGGTAATCGCTTCGAGTATATCTTCGTAAGAAATGCCTGGACGAGCCATGGTTTGTTATATCCTTAATCGGGTAATTGATTTAACGAAAGTTTAAAAAGAGTTTATATCTACAATCCATGGCGATTATAGCAAGATATTCAATTGCGTCAAACATAAGATAGGCGTCAAGCATATATTTTGTTATGATAAGGCGCGAATTTAATGTAGCAATCATTGATTGATACCGCTTGTAAATCATTTTGCGGTGTTCAGTGCCGAAGAAGTTTTTGATGCTTTTGGGTGATTGGGTTGCAGGTAATAGCTAGGATTATTGCCAAAATTCAGTCAGTCAAAAGAGCGGGAAATTCAATGGCAGAAATATTGTAAAATGGTTTATGAGCGGTATATATATCCACAATATAAGAGGACATAAGCATGAGCTCAACAAAGCTAATTTATACCCATACAGATGAAGCGCCGATGCTGGCAACTTATTCATTACTGCCGATTATTGAAGCGTTTACTAAGCCTTGTGGTATAGACGTTGAAACAAAAGATATCTCACTTGCAGCAAGAATACTTGCGCATTTCCCAGAATCATTAACAACAGAGCAGCGTCATGAAGATGAGTTAGCTATTTTAGGTGAGCTAGCTAAAACACCAAATGCCAATATCATCAAGCTACCAAATATCAGTGCATCGATCCCACAATTGCAAGCGGCAATTACTGAGTTGCAAGCGCAAGGATATCCGATCCCTGATTATCCGGTAGATGCGAAAACAGCTGAAGAAAAAGAGATCAAAGTGCGTTACGCCAAGGTGCTAGGCAGTGCGGTTAATCCGGTATTGCGCGAAGGCAATTCAGACCGCCGTGTAGCTAAAGCGGTAAAAGAGTATGCAAAAAAACATCCGCACTCAATGGGCGCGTGGGATAAAGGCTCTAAATCACATGTGGCACACATGTCAGGCGATGATTTTTATGGTAGCGAAGTATCAACTGTTGTCACTGATGATACCAAGGTGAAAATCGTATTTGCTGATAAAGCAGGACAGAGTGAAACGCTCAAGTCAGATTTCCCATTGCTAAAGGGGGAAGTCATTGATGCCTCTAAAATGTCAGTTAAGGCGCTAAGAGCATTCTTTGCTGAGCAAATTGATCTAGCGCAAAAAGATGACGTATTGCTATCACTACACATGAAAGCAACAATGATGAAAGTGTCTGATCCAATTATTTTTGGACATGCAGTAAGTATTTACTACCAAGATGTCTTTAACAAATATGCAGATGTTTTTGCCAAGCTTGGTGTTAATCCCAATAATGGTATTGGCGATGTTTATGCCAAGATTAAGAACTTACCAGAATCTGAGCAAGCTGTGATTAAACAAGACCTTGAGAATGTTTATAAGACACGCGTTGAGCTTGCAATGGTGGATTCTGATAAAGGAATTACCAACTTGCACGTGCCAAATGATGTCATTATTGATGCATCCATGCCCGCGATGATCCGCTCTTCTGGCAAGATGTGGGGACGTGATGGTAAATTACATGATACCAAGGCGATGATTCCTGATCGTTCATATGCTGGCGTTTATCAAGAAACCATTGATTTTTGTAAAGAACATGGTGCATTTGATCCAACAACAATGGGCAGTGTTGCCAATGTTGGCTTAATGGCAAAAAAAGCAGAAGAATATGGCTCACATGATAAGACGTTTGAAATCACGGCTGATGGTAAAATCAGTGTTATCGATGCTAATGGTAATACGCTATTATCACATGATGTTGAAAAGGGTGATATCTGGCGTATGTGTCAAACCAAAGATGTTGCGATTGAAGATTGGGTGAAACTTGCGGTATCACGTGCGAGTATCACCAATACACCTGTTGTGTTCTGGTTAGATGACAAGCGTGCGCATGATGCTAATTTGATTACTAAGGTAAAAGCATATCTTAAAAATCACGACACCAATGGTCTTGAAATACATATCATGTCACCTGTAGAGGCAACGCGCTTTTCACTTAAAGTGATCAAAGCCGGTAAAGATGTGATCTCAGCAACAGGTAATGTATTGCGTGATTATCTAACGGATTTATTCCCAATATTGGAATTAGGTACAAGTGCTAAGATGCTATCGATTGTGCCATTATTAGCCGGTGGTGGGCTGTATGAAACAGGTGCAGGCGGTTCAGCGCCTAAGCACGTACAGCAATTAGTAGCAGAGAATCATTTGCGTTGGGATTCATTAGGTGAGTTCCTTGCATTAGCTGCCTCTTTAGATGATTTGGCTAATAAAACAAATGATGGCAAAGTGCGCGTATTAGCCGACGCACTAGATCAAGCAAATGCTAAGTTCTTGGATAAGAATAGATCACCATCACGTAAAGTCGGTGAGCTTGATAATCGTGGTAGTCATTTCTATTTGGCGATGTACTGGGCAGAAAGCTTGGCTAAGCAAACACAAGATGCGCAATTAGCGCATGTATTTAAGCCTGTAGCAGCAGCGCTTCAAGAAAATGAAGCTAAGATTGTTGCTGAACTTAATGACGCGCAAGGGATTGCAGTTGATATTGGTGGTTACTATCATCCAAATGCGCAAAAGATTGAAAAAGTAATGCGCCCAAGTGCGACACTTAATCAGGTTATCAATAACTTGGCAAAAGAGCCTGTTAGCGCTTAATTATTAAAGTTTATAGAAAATCACGAAATGGGCTTGTGATTTTCTATAAACGAATTATAATCTCCGCTCATTGGTCGCTTAGCTCAGTCTGGTTAGAGTACTACCTTGACATGGTAGGGGTCACTGGTTCGAGTCCAGTAGCGACCACCATCTTTTTTTCTCAATTATTCCAAAATTTAGTAGATAACTTATGTGCGATTGTATGTTCGTAGTGAGTCTTTTAATTTGTATCTAAAGGTTTAATGTATTTACTGTTTTATAGGGATTTGAGTGATATCAAAACAATTGATTCTGGCGGAGGGGAAGAGGTTCGAACTCTCGATACGCGTTAACGTATACACGCTTTCCAGGCGTGCTCCTTCAACCACTCGGACACCCCTCCAAGAACTTCATTCAGCTAATGCTGTATAAAAGCATGTGCATCCTAGCAAAGTCGATCCTATAAAGCAAGGCGCTTGACATCTTAAAATATCACGGTAAAGTCGGCGCAAATTAATTTTATCTCGTTGGTTTATTCAGTTATCACTTAATAACACGCTGATTGATTATTATATTGTGCGTTACCAAATCGGTTCATATGGTTTATTTACGTCGATGTACTTGATTGGTAATGTGCTGATGTTTATTCCAGCAGGCGTAATTTTGGATCGCTACAACAGCAAAAGAGTGATTGTGTCGGCACTTATTGTGATGCTGATTGGTGTGGCAATCATGACATTTGTCAGTAATCAGTTTATTGCTTATGCCTGTATGTTATTAGTCGGATTTGGCGGTGCTTTTACCTTATTGTCATGTGTGCGTGTGGCAACGAGCTGGTTTGAGCATGGGCGAGTCGGCTTCCCCATCAGTATGGCGATTACAATTGCCTTTTTAGGAAGTTACTTAGGAAATGCCGGTGGGCATGCGCTGTTGGTGTATTCTGGCTCTGGGTAGGTCGTGCAAATCACTAATATTGTTATGGGGCTTGTGATTATTGCTTTGGCATTACTACTGATTCAAAAGAAACCACAGAGAAATCAGCAAAGTGAGCAAAATGAGCAAAATAATAAAGCACAACAGTCAATTTGGCGTGCTTGAGCAATCATTAAGTTTTCGTGGTGCTTATATCGTTATTCCAATATGTATTAGCATTTCATATTGGTTTTCCTCATAAAAGAGTCAAAATGCACAGAAATAAAAGCGGAATAATGCTAAGGCGACTATACTCTAAGCGGTAAAATGTCCGCATAGCATGTAAAGAGAAAAGAAATGTCAAGAATAAATAGTATTAGAAGTATTAAAAGTAAAAGCATTATGTTTATGGTAGTGCTTTTGAGTGCATGCACAACAGCAAATAATCTTCCAGGTTCATCAAGTTATTCAGTGCCAAAAAAAACGCAAAAACAGCAGAAACAGCAAAAAGAGCAAATACACGCAGAAAGAAATACAGATACTAATAAGCATGACGTTTTAACAACACTGAATTTGCCACCAAGTTGTAGTTATGATAGTGCTTATAAATATCTGGTATTAAAGGGTGACGCGATTGATAGGATTGCTCATCGTATTGGTGTTTCATCTGGGTGCATTGTGCAGATGAATAATCTTGAGGATAATGACTTATCGATTTCACAAGCGCTGCGACTGCCGAAGCAAGCATTTATTAATACGATACGTAACTACCCAGCAGGTTAGATTTTGATAAATCGTAATTTTTGGCAATTTTTCTCGATTTAATGTTT
>JAQCCA010000072.1 GCA_027621155.1 Pseudomonadota bacterium
CTATCTGATTTGCCTGTAATGACCAACATATTTACCGATACTGGTCATTATAGGAACTTTATAAAGGATCAACTCATTGCAAGTTATTAATTATCTTCACGCACATATTTGTATAGCGTGGGTTTTGAGATACCTGTCATTTCACAAATTTGACGGAGAGAATGTTTTTTGCCTTTATATAGGTCAATGGCCAATTGCCGTTTATCTTTATTTAGTTTTCTTGGTCTACCTCCTTGACGACCCCGTGACCTGGCAGCTTCAATGCCTGCACGTGTGCGTTCACGAATTAAGTTACGTTCAAATTCTGATAATGCTCCAAAGATATGAAAGATTAACTTTCCAGACGAGCTTGTTGTGTCGATGGATTCTTGCAGGCTTTTAAAACCTATATTCTGTTCATCAAGCTCATTGATCCATTCAATTAGATGCTTCAGTGTACGACCAAGACGATCAAGTCGCCATACGACTAATGTATCATCTTTGCGCAGTACTGCTTTTAATTTTTCAAGCCCCGGTCTGTCAGCGACAGAACCACTAATTTCATCGGTGATAATTTTTTCACACCCGGCTTTTTTAAGTGCATCAATTTGTAAGTCTAAATTCTGTTCTAGCGTTGAAATGCGAGCATAACCAATTTTCAAGCCAATATATCCGTAAAATAACTCTTATTTTTAATTGTAAAGTTTACGTTGATTATTTGCCAAGATTTATTTACCATTTTATCCTAAGCAAATCATAAAATGAAAATTGAAAGAACACAGGTAAAGAAAACGAGGGTTTTCTTTACCTGTAACTAGCGTAAAACAACAAATGAAAATGTGTGATAAAAATCGTGTCTTCAAGGCTTACGATGAAATAGTTAGTTGGTTTGATAATGCTCGCACTAAGGACTTATCTTTAGAACAGCCTTACCTTGCATACGCAAAAGAGCATTTACCAAGATATGCCAAAATTCTGGATCTAGGCTGTGGTACGGGTGAGCCAATAGCAAAATTCTTTAGTGACTATGGTTACTCCTTGGTTGGAATTGATGCTAGCGAAAAAATGATTCAATTATGCAGAAAGCGATTCCCTAAGCACTGCTGGATAATTAATGACATGAGAGAATTGCAAATTAATGAGACCTTTGATTTAGTTCTTGCTTGGCACAGTCTTTTTCATTTACCACATGACGATCAGAGACAAATATTGAAACATATAGGCTCGTATGTTAGTCCAGGAGGGCTATTGATGTTTACTTCTGGCCATGAACACGGTGAGGTATGGAGTAATAATGGTGGGTATGATTTATATCATGCATCCTTATCAATTGAAGAATATAAAAAAATTCTTCAAGAAAATGGATTCAATATTGAGATGAATAAAATACAAGACCCAAACCGTCCATCTCGCTCTCGGAGCGCAGTAAAAAAGTTGAACTTTAGTGGAGCAACAGAAAGAATATGATTAATAACGATTCAGCATATATTATTACAGGCGCACCTGGTAGTGGTAAAACCTCTATTATAAATGCTCTGGAATTCAGGGGTTTAAAGATTTTTAATGAACCTGCTCGCGCCATTATTGCCGAACAACGAAGTATTGATGGTCAAGGTGTTTATGATCGAGACCCTAGTTTGTTCAAAGAACTTATGTTATCAAGAAGTATTTACCAATACCTACAAGCAAAAGAGACAGGCGGCACATTTATTTTTGATCGTGGCATTCCAGATATGCTTGCCTATTCGCAATGTTTCAATCTGCCATTAGGGGCAGAGCAAAAAGCTTCTACTGTATATCGATACAACCCGGTTGTGTTCTTTGCGCCAAGCTGGAAAGCCATTTTTTCAAATGACGAAGATAGAAAGCTGAGTTTTAGTCAGGCTCAAGAATTTGGGGACAATTTGAAATTTGCTTATCAATCCCAAGGTTATAGATTAATCGAGCTACCCCTGGTCTCTCCTGAAGAACGCGCCACCTTTATACAAGCTCATATTGAATAGCCAGGAATATTGTGAATGTGGAATAAAATATTGAACCAAATTGACCATAATTATACGCCCCAACAGGCAATTACGCGCTGGAATGGCAATAAAGATAGCGTCGCGTTGATAAGCTCCGGCATTAACCTGGTTTATCGTTTTTTGCGGGATAATCAGGCTTGCTATCTGAGATTAACCCATGCTGACTTAAAATCTCTTTCAGAATTACAAGCCGCTTTAGCCTTTCAGCAACATTTGCAAACCCACAATGTGCCTGTTTGTCCATTGATCGATTCTGACAGTGGCAACCTTATTGAAGCAATTCAACAAGGCGAACATTTATTTTTGGCACATGTTGTGGCGGCAGTACCCGGTAAGCCCATTCACTTTGATTACGAACCAGCGTTTTATCAACACTGGGGAGAAATGCTGGGTCGCTTCCATTTGGCATCACAATCTTACAAAAGTGGTTCTCACCATTATGGCCGCTGGGAAAATGATATCGCTGAGCTTGATGGGTATGCAAAAGCGGAAAGTACCCTCATCAAAAACGAATTAACAGAAGTCCTGAGTTATTTGAAAGTGTACCCTCAAGTCATCTGCAACTACGGCTTAATTCATAGTGATCACAGAAAAGGTAATGTTCTTTCTGATGGTGAGAAAATCCATTTTATCGATTTTGACTTACCACGTTACTGCTGGTTTATGGATGATATTAGCCGCCCCTTTTTCAGCAGCATCATGCAAAACCATAAAAATTGGCAAGATAAGCTTACGCCTTATATTCAAGGGTATCGTTCAGTGTTTGAATTAACAGATGATGAGTTGCTGACATTTTCCTGGTTCATGCGCTACAAAGCCCTTAACATGTATCTATGGACGAAAAACAATTGGCATAGCGATACTGCACCAGGTGGCGCTAATACTCAGCAATGGCTTAAGTTGATGGAGAATATGATTGTTACTCGAGATTGGATATTGCCACTGGATAAAACAATCAAACATATTGACCAAGAAGCCGTAAAAGAAATGAAGATGTGATGCTAGGAGAGTAATATGAATCAACCTAAACGTATTTTTGTGATTGGCCATATGGGCGCTGGGAAATCGCGATTTGCAGAAGCCCTTGCTAATAAATTGGAGTGGCAATATATCGATGCTAATCCAAGCTTAGAGCGCTATATTGGGCGCAGTTTGGAAGAAATTATGGGCACACAAGGTGAAGCTGCTTTCCATCGTTGTGAAGGCGAAATAATATCTCATTACAAAACCAAAGATCAGTTAGTGGCCGTTTTAGAAGAGGCTGTCATAGCAACTGAGGAAAATAGAAAGCTTCTGTCAGATGATTACGTGATTTATTTGAGAGTATCAGTTTCCACACAAATAGAACGCATGGAAGGTAATAGGGTGCCGTTGTTACCCATTGAAAATATGGAGGCATTTTTAAACCAACAGCATCGTGAGCGTGATCATTTATTTGAAGAGGTCGCTGATTTGGTGATCGATTCAATAAATGTTGAGTCAGATGTTACAACGGCAATAGCTGCCCTAAACAAAATGAATGCTTAAGATCCTAAATCATGAATAAGCAAGTCCAACATACCAGCGCATCCCCTGCGCATTACGATAAAGAAGCCAAACACTATGATGCCTTTAATGAAGCGCGTTCTGTGCAAATTAATCAACTGATTGAACAGGTCTTGCAAGAAAATAATGTCAAAACCGTGTTGGATTTGACTTGTGGTACAGGTTCACAAGTATTTTGGTTGGCTGAAAGAGACTTTGAAGTTATTGGTATTGACATTAATGAAAAAATGCTTGCCATTGCGAGCGAACAAGCGAAGCAAAAAAACATGCTGCTTCGGTTTGAGCTTGGCGATATGCGAACTAGTCATGTAGGTCAATTTGATGCCATCCTCACTATTTTTAATTCGATTGGCCATTTAACTAAAGCGGATTTCGCACTGGCATTACAAAATATCCATACCAATCTTAATCATGGTGGCTTTTATATTTTTGATATATTCAATCTAGACTACTTACAATACGAAGATAACATTACCAAGCTCACCATTGATTGGCAAAAGAAATCAGGTGACATTACGGCTCGCGAGATTCAGTACAGCACCATTTCTAAAGCTGGTGTATTGGCTTCTTATGATATTTACCATGAACAAAAAGGCTGTGAAGCATCCACTATCAGCACTGCTTTTCAAACTTTACAGGTATATTCAGCCCAACAACTTAAGATACTGCTAGAGCAGCGTGGATTTAAAGTTTTGCAGCAAACAGATATTGATGGTTCGCCATTAATCCCCACCGTTTCAGAAAGAATTTTAACGGTTGCAATCAAGCAATGAATATTTCGAGCAATCAAGGTGCCGTTCTCAAACCCCGGCCCTTTAAAGCCGATTGGGAAAAAACGAACCTTCGTGTTGAGATACCTAATGGGATCATTAATAAAATAGTCAAATTTGCTTTGCCTAATGTAAGGTTACAATCTTACAGGATCATTGCTGGCGGTTGTGCCAACCTCAATGTCAGACTTAACCTACATGATGAAGGCACCAAACTCTTGCGAATTTATATTCGTGATCATGATGCAGCCTATCGAGAACAGGCGATTGCTAAGCTAATAGGCAATAGTCTTCCTGCACCCATGATTAGCTCAATAGCTGAAATTGAAGGTTTTCATTTTGCACTATGCAAATTTAAATCCGGCATAACGTTGCGTGAGTTATTGTTGAGTAACCGCACATATGATATCAATGAGATTATGTACCAAGTAGGTGAAATGCTCGCGAAACTTCAACAGTTTACTTTCCCAATGCCAGGTTTCTTTGACAACCAGCTTAAGGTAAAACATATTGACGATGATAAGATTACTTTATTTGTCAAAACTTGCTTGCAGCATAAAACTGTTAAAAGTGTACTTACAAAAGAGCAAGTTAACATACTCTCACAGGTGTTTGATCAACATGAAAAACTGCTACAAAAAATAGATGAAAAGCATCTGGTACATGGTGATTTTAGTCCAGAGAATATTTTGGTAAATAAAATGGATAACCAATGGAAAGTAAGTGCAATATTAGATTGGGAATTTTCTTTTTCAGGCTCAATATTATGGGATGTCTCCAATATGTTGCGTTATGCCCATCTAATGCCTGACATCTTTGAGTCTGCTTTTATATCAGGTTTGGAAAGTGATGATTTGAAGTTGCCTAAAGGTTGGGAAACGACCATTAGGGCTTTGAATATTATTTCATTGCTTGATTGCCTACAGCGATCTAATCCCAACACCTCTCCTAGACAGTGTGATGACATTAAAAAGTTGATTGAGTATTTTGTTGGAACTATCAAATAGTTCCTGTTTTATATTTAATCATGACCCTTTTTTACCAGGATCCCGGCCGAGGGTCCATTAAACTGATCTTCGGTCAGAGCCGTTGGAATCTCTTTATACTTCTTGCTTTTGGTCATTTTCAGCCTTGAAAGTATCGTCTGAATGGAATGAGTAGGCTATGGTAACAAGTCTTTATTTTAAAGGCATCAAGAAAAATTAATAACTTGCAATGAGTTGATAGAAAAATATTACGTTTCCAGTGAGATCTGCTGCCGTCAAAGAGGGATATTTTTTAAAATTAGAATTGCTGCATTTACATTTTATTGGTTTATCGTTATGATATTCCATGTGATTAGTATCGTTGTTTTGTTTACAGTTATAGCCTGTCAATCACCATGGCGTAAGTCGATCTAAAAGTAACTACCAAGTGCTGAAACTCTAAACTTCGGGGGATTGTTTAAGAATGAGAAAAAAGAAGCAAAAATATCAATTCAAAATAATGGCTAAAAACATGAAATTTTTGAGATTAATGGGAGTAATGCTGCCCGCTAGTTTGCTGTTTGGTTGTAATTCTTCAGATAACAGTACTTCTAACAGTACTTCGGCAGCAGGATATAAAGTTGATTATTCTGCTCAGATGAGCTCGACTGAAGTAGCCTATAGCAAATTAAGTATTACTGTAAATAAAGTGCAGCAACTGAATGCGCTTGCAGCCCAAACTACACCTGAGAGTTACTCAGTCAAAATAGTGGAAAATCCTAATATTCATATTAATGGGAGTTGCAGCAATATTCCAATTGGGCAGCCATGTGCATTATATGTGTCATTAAAAGCATCTGCAGCTAGCGAGGAAACTTTAAATTGGAGCGTTGTCCTACCGGACGGTGTAAGCAAATCTGAACATACAGTTATTAAAAAGACTAGTTTACAGGTTAACCTCCTCAAGAATTCTGTTTTGCCGGTAGATAAAGTAAATGTTGCGACACTAATTAATGGCAGCGGCGCCGATGTTTATTTTAACAAACCAATTTTTGTTGATGCTTCAAATCAGGAGCTTACAACTGCCACAATATCTAACAATACGTGTATAAACGAGCTTAAATCTGGTGAACAATGTAGTTTTGACATTCAATCATCTGTAGATAAAGCACAGGGATATTTGAAATTGGATTTGGAAGATGAATACTTCGCTCAAATTAGCTTTTCAAAGGTTGTTGTCACAGGCACTAAAACACAGGATATTCCAGCCAATGCTGCCAAAGGCGTCACTCATTCGTTTACCTATACTTTTAGCAATACCAATATGACATTACCAGCGACAGGCGTTAGTTTTACGAATGTATTTCCGGCAGCGGACTTCACACTAGACACGGCGAATAGTACCTGTAATGGCATCACAACAATCGCAGCGAACAGCAGCTGTACTTGGAAAGGCACTTTTACGCCAGGAACCGATGGTAATAAGACAATGAGTTCAACATTGCATTATGCTGAGGGCAGTGATGTGAGTTTGATCAGTAGTTCACGGGCATTACTTGCTACTACACCAATCAATACAGCCTCAGGAGTGGCTGAAAATGGTTGGGATTGGCCGACTCCAAGGTTCGATGCAGCCAAGAAGGCAGATAACTCTACATGCGCAGATGCAGAGTATGACAAATTAACTGGGTTAATGTGGGCTAAAGATGGTACTGCAGCAGGTTTAAAAAATTGGACGGATGCAAAGACATATGCTAATACTTTAAACTTATGTGGATATAATGACTGGCGCTTACCGACTGTCAATGAGCTAAAAAGCCTTGTAAATTACTCGGCTACAACTTCAGTTGCACACTGGTTAAATAGTAACGGTTTTAATAATATTCAAGTGTCTACTTATTGGTCTAGTAGTGATTATTCCTTGTCAGGCGGTCTCGCGTGGAGCGTTAATATGAGTAACGGTAGCGTGAACGTCAGCTATCAGACGGGCATTGTCTATGTGTTGCCTGTTCGCGGACCGAATTGATTATTGGGTGATTTGATTATTTAAAGGCTAAAAAGGTATTAATATAAATGGCACAGTATGAACATTTACCAATATATAACAAAACATTGGCATTTGCGGTTTACATAGAAACAATTGTGCGTAACTTTAGTCGCTACCATAAATACAGTTTAGGATTGGATCTAAGGCGTTTGGCACATCAATCAGTCTTTCTAGTTATTCAAGCTAATAATCAAGTGAATCGTTTGACTATTTTGCTTCAACTGAGAGATTTATTTGAACAACTTAAGATAATGATGAGACTGTGCAAAGAAGTTAAAGCTTTTAACAGTAGTCAAAATTTTATTGAAGGTATGACACAGATTGTTAATTTATCTCGCCAAACTGAAGGCTGGATAAAATATATCAACGCCAATAACCAGAATTAAAACACTAAAGTGTTTTGAGTGTGTTAAGTATATGGTGCAGCCTCACTGCCCATGTTTATGATGGGTATAAAAAAGCGATGACCTACTTATTAAAAGGTGGTCAAAAGCAGATAAATGTGTGGCTTAACTTGTTGTTATTCCTTGTCAGGCGGTAACGCGTGGAACGTTAATATGAATAACGGTAACGTGAACAACAACAATCAGACGAACAATAACTATGTGTTGCCTGTTCGCGGAGCATGTCAGTGTTGGTTAAACAATCTGTGTTCATTGTTTTTAGGATATTATTATGAGTAAACTATTTGACATAAATCATTTATACAAGATGTACCTTAAATGTCGTTGTCGCAAACGCGGTAAGTTAAGTGCATTGGCTTTTGAAAGTGATTTTGAGTCTTTGTTGGTAGATCTTTACGAAGCTTTGGTTAACCAAGATTATCAGCCAAAGGCGGCAAGGCTATTTATCGTAGCGCAGCCAAAATACAGAGAGATCATTGCAGCTGATTTCAGTGATCGAATCATTCACCACTTAATAGTAAACTATCTAGAGAAGATTTATGAGCCTACTTTTATTTATGATAGTTATGCTTGTCGCCAAAATAAAGGGGTGCATGCTGCAGTGAATCGTGTGCAATATTTTATGAGAAGGCTAACTTCTGAACATAAAGGGGTGAATGCTTATTATTTACATATGGATATTAAGCAGTTTTTTTTAAATATTGATAAACGTATTTTATTAACCTTATTAAGATATAAACTGCATAAAGCATTAAAAAATAGCTCTTGGGAGCTCAGTTATCAGGATACAGCATTGTTGTATAATTTAATCAAAATTGTTTTATACGCTAACCAGTATCATATTGTAGAGACTGAGAGAAACATTAAGCGCTATAAAAGAATGCCTGAGCATAAAAGTTTAGCTAAAACAAATAAGTCACATATTGGATTACCTATTGGCAACTTAACGAGCCAATTTTTTGCCAATGTGTATTTAAATGAGCTAGATCATTATGTAAAACATGTACTGAAATGCAGATCCTATATACGATATTGTGATGATTTTATTATACTTGAGCCAAGTGAAACGAGATTATATGAAATAAAGCATCATATTACTTGTTTTTTATATGAAAAATTAAAACTTGAAAGCAATGCTCGGTATGGAAATGTTGCTCCGATAAGTAATGGCATTGATTGTTTGGGTTATATCGTGCATTTTAATTATAAGCTTATACGTAAGCGTACAGTGCATCATTTTGAACATAGATTGTTGTATTACAAAAAACAACTTGAAAGTAAAGGTACTGATGTTATTAAAATGCTAAAAAATCTTCGGCTAATGAGGACAGATATTCAATTATGTGACAAAGCCGTCAGTGCTTACCTATATCCGATGTTTTTATTGACAAAACTTCATTCTGTTATATCGTCTTATCTTGGGATGTTTAAACATGCGGATACGTATCGTTTAAAACAATCTATTTTTGATAATTATAGTTATCTTTACCATTACTTTGATAAAGCAATTTTAGAAGATACGTATTTTACCAAACTAAAAGCATTGTTTAAGTACAAAAAAGAATTTAAAAGTATTTATCATCAGCACTTTTATTTTAAAAAATGTTTTCAGAATACATTGCTATTATTTCAGGTAGGCAAGTTTTATCATTTTTATGATAAGCTTAGCATTAAAATGGAGAATATATTGAATCTGGAGAGAGTAAGTTCAAAAGGAATTACCGCAAGATTCTGTCAATTTTTATTGCATGAGAATATACAGCAACTTTTAATTCATGCTATTGACTTTGTTATTATAAAAGAATTGCCAGCTTGCTATAGTCACATTAAGGTAAGGATGCCTTTAATTTATATAAAAAATATGAGATCACCACAAATAAAATCAACTTAAATTAGGAGAAAATAATGAAGAAAATTGGAAAAAACAAAAAAATATCCATTCTGCTTGGTTTAATAGCAATTTTGAATTACTCAAACTATACTTTTGCTAGTGTTGGTGCTGTTATTCAAAATGTAGATCCTGCAGGCACAGGTCCTGGTAAGTGGCCTGCCCCAAGATTTGAATCAGCCAAGAAGGCAGATAACTCTACATGCGCAGATGCAGAGTATGACAAATTAACTGGGTTAATGTGGG
>JAQCCA010000073.1 GCA_027621155.1 Pseudomonadota bacterium
CTATGGCAGTGTCATCTTTCTAATGAGCAGTTACATAAGATTGGTCGAACTCTTGGTGCCGATGTGCCGATATTTTTACTACAACAAGCATCTTGGGCAGAGGGAATTGGTGAGATACTAACGCCTAAAGCTTATATCGAACAATATGCACTGGTTATTAAGCCAGATTTTCATGCCAGCACTCAGGAATTATTTAACCATCCCTTATTAAATAAGAACAAATCGCTATTAAATCATCGAGAAATCACTAACCCACTAGCGCATGACAATGTCTTTCTTGAAGTCATTCAAAAGCTTTACCCAAAGGTATGGCAAAATTTACAAAAACTACCCAATGCACAAGCGCTAAGATTAACTGGGTCGGGGGCGTGCTTTTACCTTCTTAGCACGGATTACAATCAGCTTTTACAAAATCAGAAAAAGTTAGAAAAAGATGTTGACAGTTGGATAGTGAAAACATTAAACTTTGCACCTGTCGAGCGATGACAACCCCTTAACTAAGCGGTTTTCACGATCAATATTGGGCTGTCGCCAAGCGGTAAGGCAACGGGTTTTGATCCCGTCATACCCAGGTTCGAATCCTGGCAGCCCAGCCATAAAAATTTAGAGTTAAACCAAGATCTGCTCTAACTCCAGCTGCACTTGATAATGAATCAACACTTCCTGTTTAATATGCTCAACTAATTGAAGTATCTGTTGTCCTGTAGCATTACCAGTATTGATAATCACGCCACCGTGCTTGGGTGATATCTGCGCGCCACCAATTTGAAAGCCTTTTAAGCCAATCTTTTCAACCATCTCACCGACAGTAATATGGTAGTTAGGGCGTTTAAATACACTGCCCGCACTTGGCTCATGAGGTAACTTTGCTTGGCGTTGTGACAGGATATTATCCATTTTATCTTTAATTTCTATCTGCGGTTTTGGCGATAAATCAAAACATGCCCCAAGAATAATCACCGGTCTTGTTTTAAACATCGAATAGCGATAGCCGTAATCGATATTCGCTTTATCAATCCGCTGTTGTGTAAAGCTCTCACTATCCAAAATATCCACATAGCGCACATGATCATAAATTTCATCGCCATAAGCGCCACCAATACTCGCCGGCACATCAAAAAATGTCTCAACCCCACTTAAACTATGATCATAAGCGTATAAGGATAGCTCTTTTAACAATACACCAGCTTCAGCATAAACACCGTCGCTCACGTGAGAGATCTTTTTAAACTGCTCCTTAATCACGATAAATGCAACGTCGTCGTACACGCTTTGCGTCAAAATGATATTACTGCCATTGCCCAAGATAATCACCTTTGCGTGACGCTTGTATATCCCAATGATTTCATCTATCGATTG
Source organism: Pseudomonadota bacterium (assembly GCA_027621155.1). Classification (GTDB taxonomy): domain Bacteria; phylum Pseudomonadota; class Gammaproteobacteria; order Francisellales; family Francisellaceae; genus Caedibacter. Next base: position 1,360 of record JAQCCA010000073.1, read on the forward strand.
CGGAAAATACACATGCTTGGCAAAGCTCTCAATATGGTATGTATTATAAAATTTCAACGAAAACATAATCATTCTTCTTTATCAATGCTGATATGCATAAAGTGGGTAAGGTTCTCAAGTAGATTTTCATAGCCACGAAAAATCTGCTCAGCTGAAGTAATCGTACACACCTGATCGGATAACGATGCGCCCATCACTACTGCCATTCCAGCTCTTAGGTCATAGCTTTTCATACTCGTGGCATGCAAAGGCTCAACAATACTGCCGAGCACTTTAATCTTATTGTCTTGATAATCTATTGGAAAATTAAGCTTTTTAAGCTCATCAACATACTTGATGCGCTCAGGATAAACAGTATCAGTAATTTGAGATACACCATCGGCTTTAACACACATCACCGCAAAAATTGGTTGCAGATCCGTTGGAAATTCCGGATAAGGCATTGCTGTAATGTTCACCGGTGTTAATACGCTTTTTTTACCATAAAAACAAATACGGCTATGCTCAGCATCAAACTGCCATTTCGCCCCCATTTGTTTTAAAACATCCAGAGGTTTTTCAATATACTCTTTGGTATCAACCCCTTCAACGCAGACATTTAAACCATGCAAATAAGCTAAAGCCGCATAAGTCATCGTCTGAATACGATCGTACATTACACGGAAGTTCACACCGGAGAGCTTCTCGACACCATCAATCTGCATAATGCGTGCACTGTGATCAATTTTGATCTTAGCACCGGCATAATTGAGAAAACTTGCAACCTCTATCACCTCAGGCTCTAAAGCAATGTTACTAAGCTTCACTTGAGCAGTTCCTGTTGCTGCGTATAGCATCAAGTTGATACTTGCGCCCACCGATGGATAACGCAATGTATGCTCAACCGATTTATCCGCTTGATGTTCAATCACAATATGATATTCATCATGTGTGACCTTTGCCCCTAGCGCTTCAAAACCTAATAAGTGAATATCAAAGGGTCTTTGCTCGCTAAAAGAGCATCCGCCAGGGTAGCCTATTTTTAATACACTAACTTTCTTAGCTAAAGCACCAAGCAGCATCAGTGAAGTCCGTGTGCGCCGTGTGTAATTACTAGAAAGCTCTATTTTGTTGACTTTTTGCGGTGCAGAGATAGTCACCACACCGTCTTGGCTATCAACTTTACCACCAATTGCCTGCAAGATATCACACACGGCATGGTAATCACGCAAACTGGATGGCACATTATTAAACGTCGTTGCTTCTTCAGTTAACAAACCAGCAAATAGCAAATGCAATAAGGCATTCTTAGCGCCTGATAATTTAATATTGACATCCTGAAGATGGTGACGTTTACTGACTTTTAACTGCATGAAATGACTAATCTTTAGATTGTTTTAACGCACGTTTTTTCTGCATTTTCTCCTTCTGCGTCTGCTTATCCCTATAACGTTGCAATGGTGTTAATTTTTTCTGTTTCGTTGGTTCATAAGGGTTTTCAGACTGTTTAAATTCAAAACTAATCGGCGTACCCACGAGATTAAAAGCTTCACGGAAAAACTTCTCTAGATAACGCTTATACGATCCAGGCAGGCTATTTACTTGATTACCATGAATCACGATCACTGGTGGATTGTGCCCCCCCATATGTGCATATTTTAGTTTGATTCTTGATTTACCGGACATCGGCGGCACATGATCTTGTGTCGCCATTTTTAAGACTTGTGTAAGCTCCGGTGTCGGTATTCTTTTGGTGGCGCTTCTATAGGCATTCTTCAATGATGCAAACAAATGCCCAACATTGGTACCATGTAACGCCGAGATAAAATGAATATCAACATAGTCTTTTAAAAATACTAATCGACGATTAATCTCCTCTTTGAGGTTCTCTCTGTCTGACGCACTCATGCCATCCCATTTATTAACCGCAATAACCATCGCTCGTCCTGCGTTTAACGCAAACCCCATCAAATGCATATCTTGATCGGTTAACCCTTCTTTAGCATCGATTAATACAATCACCACATTAGCATCTTTAATCGCTTGCAACGTTTTAACCACCGAGAATTTCTCTAGTGTTTCTCTGACCTTGCCCTTACGGCGAATCCCTGCAGTATCGATAATTGTATAATCTTCATCATTACGTGAAAAAGGAATATAAACACTATCAATCGTTGTCCCTGGCATATCATAGACAACCACTCGATCTTCACCTAACATACGATTTGTCAGTGTGGATTTCCCGACATTCGGGCGCCCAATCAAGGCAAAACGAATACCGCGCTTATTCGCCTCACCTTCAGCATGCTCAGAGTCTTTAAGCTCCTTGTTGCACAAAGGCAATAAGGTTTCTGACAACAGATTGCCAACACCACGGCGGTGACTCGCGGCAATCGCAAATAATGCATCAAAACCAAGCGAGTAGAAATCAGCCGCAGCAACCTCTTCCTGTAAGCCATCGGTCTTATTGATGACTAATACCGAAGGCTTGCCACGCGTACGCAAAAGCTCAGCAATATATAAATCAGCTGCAGTTAATCCAGCTTGTGCATCAACAACAAAATACACAAGATCGGCCTCTTCAATTGCAAGGATTGATTGATCTGCCATGGAGCCATCGACACCGGCATCATTATCAGATAAGCCGCCCGTATCAATCAAGATAAAAGGATGCTCTTCAAACTCGGCTTGACCATACTGGCGATCGCGAGTCACCCCTGGCATATCGTAAACCAACGCATCACGCGTGCGCGTTAAGGCATTAAAAAGTGTCGATTTACCGACATTCGGACGACCGACTATAGCAATGACAGGAACCATAATTTTAGAACTTAAGTACTCTTGATATTTCTGCTTGGCACTATAGCTTATTTAGATCTAAAGAACAAATGCTGATACGCGATCAACGCAACCTTTCGCGCGGTTCATCATGATCACCATCCTTGTGATCATTACTTTCATTTTGATTTTCTTCCTGTTGAATAAATTTCTCGTCTTCCTGACGCGCTTTCTCGATTAACGAGTTCATTTTATTACCATAGGCTAATGATTCATCATAAAAAAAGCGCAAAGCCGGTGCAACACGTAAACGCAGCTCTTTGGCAAGCGCTGTACGGAAAAAGCCCTTGGCTGAATCCAAAGCTTTAACCACCTGCGATGGATGCGTTTCTGTACTTAATGATGAGAAAAACACCTTGGCATAAGATAAATCTTTGGAGACCTCAACACCAGTAATGGAAACCCATTGCAAGCGCGGGTCACGCACTTTGGTTGCTAGCAATGCGACGATGATCTTTTGAATCTCATCACCAACACGCTCAACGCGTGAATTACTTGCCATAATTATATCTCTCTCTTGATTTCAACCGTTTCAAAGACTTCGATCTGGTCACCGACCTTAACGTCATTGTAGTTCTTAACGCCAATACCGCACTCTATGCCTTTCTTGACTTCAACCGCATCATCTTTGAAGCGTTTTAACGACTCTAAAGAACCTTCATAAATTACCACTTGATCACGCAACACACGAATTGGGTTGTGACGTTTAATCACGCCATCAATAACCATACAGCCGGCAATCGAACCAAATTTCGATGATCTAAAGACATCACGCACTTCAGCAACACCAATGATTTGCTCTCTTAACTCAGGTGATAACATCCCCGACATCGCTTGTTTCACATCATCGATTAAATCATAAATAATGCTGTAATAACGCAGTTCAATACCATCTGTTTCGGCTTGCTTTCTAGCCGTCGCATCCGCACGCACGTTAAAACCAAAAAGCACCGCTTGAGAAGCGACGGCAAGAGAGACATCAGAGATGGTAATTCCACCAATACCTGAAGCAATCACATCAACCTTGATCTCATCATTACTAAGCTTAACTAATGACTCACGAATCGCTTCAACTGAGCCTTGAACATCCGCTTTAACGATCACATTCAAGGTTTGGCGTTCACCGCTTGACTCGCCCATACGATCAAATAAGCTTGATAATTTACTGGCTTGTTGTTGCTTTAAACGCTCATCTTTTTTCTTTTGCGATCTATATTCAGCCACTTCACGCGCTGTTTTTTCATCTTTAACCGCAACCATCTCATCACCAGCATTTGGCACACCCGAAAGACCTAAGATTTCAACCGGTGTTGACGGACATGCCGTGTCAATTTTTTGCCCAAGGTCATTCATCATCATCCGAATACGTCCATATTCCGTGCCGCATAATACGATATCACCCTGATTTAACTCGCCACTTTGCACCAATACGGAAGCAACGGCACCACGTCCTTTATCTAAGCGTGATTCAATAACGACACCTTTTGCTAAACCTTTATCAACTGCTTTAAGCTCTAATACTTCAGCTTGTAATAACACGGCATCTAGCAGCGTATCAATTCCAAGTCCTGATTTCGCTGAAACATGGGCAAACATCACGTCCCCACCCCACTCCTCAGAGATTACATCTAGCTGTGAAAGCTCTGTTTTAACGCGATCTGGATCAGCATCTGGTTTATCCATCTTGTTAACCGCAACGACAATTGGTACACCCGCAGCACGCGCATGCTGGATCGCCTCTTTTGTCTGTGGCATCACCCCGTCATCGGCAGCTACCACAAGAATCACGATATCGGTACTTCCGGCGCCACGAGCACGCATCGCCGTAAATGCCTCATGTCCTGGCGTATCTAGAAACGTAATCTGTCCTTTTTGCGTTGTTACTGAGTAAGCACCAATATGCTGAGTAATTCCACCAGCCTCACCCACTGCAACACGTGTTTTACGGATATAATCCAAAAGTGACGTCTTACCATGGTCAACGTGCCCCATAATAGTCACCACAGGTGCACGCGGCACTATCTCTTGACTTGATGAATCAACGACAACCGTCTCTTCCAAGGTATCATCACGATGCAATGTATATTCATGACCCAACTCTTCAACGATCAAAATCGCAGTTTCTTGATCCAATGGTTGGTTAATTGTCGCCATTACACCCATTTTAAATAGCACTTTGATAAGCTCAGCTGCTTTTACTGCCATCTTTTGTGCCAGTTCATTAACTGTAATACCTTCAAAAAGCACTACTTGTTTCATAACTTTTTCAACTGGCTTAGTAAATTGCTGCGTTTTGACTTTGTTTAACTGCAATTTCTTTGGCTTAGATGACTTACGTGAAAAGCCTGAACCAGAATCATCCTCATCATCATACATGCTACGTGAACTTTTCTTCGCTGCTGCTGATTTTGATTTTTTCGCACCTTTACGTGAATCATTATCTTCACCTTCATCCGCTCTACGCTTTGTCTTATCAAGCACTTTTTTATGCGTAGCTTTTGCCTCATTAACTGAGTTGTTATCAGCAACGTCTTTATCTTCAACAACAGCTGGTCTTGAAGTGATTTTAAAACCATTATTTTTTGGCTTTTCAGCAGGTTTTTCAGTAATCATAAAGCCACTATTTGTTGCTTCATCTACAATGTCATCAACCACTACTGGCTTCTCAATCTTTGTTGGTTTTTCTAGCTTTTTAGGTTTAGGAATAGACTTACCCGCCTGCGCTTTTGCTTCTTTCGCTTCTTTCGCTTCTTTCACTTCTTTTGTTTCTGAAGATACATCATCAACAGTCACTGCTTCTGCTGCTTGATCTGCTTGAGGTTGCTCAGACACCACTACTTCTTCTGTCACATCATCATTTGCTGTAATAGCGTCTTGTGTCGCCTCTAATTCAATCGTTGCTTCATTATGACTATCATCACTCACATGCCCACTATCAACTGACTCATGTTGTTTGCCAATAAGTACTTCATCCTCGAGTTGCTTATCAGCAATATCAAGCGCAGGCGTAACAAGCGTTTTCTTTTTACGCACTTCAATATTTACCTTGCGATTTCCAGCGACTTTCAGCTGCTTAGTCGTTTTTCTTTGCAAAGTTACTGATGATTTTTTCTCTGTCGAACCACCTTGGATAAAACTAAGAAGCTGGTTTTTTTCGGCATCAGTTACTAAGTCATTGATACTTTTTTTATGCACACCTGATTGTTCAAACTTTTCAAGTAATACACTTTCATTAATTTTAATTAGTTTGGCTAGTTGCGCCACTGTCATCTCTGCCATCACATTTCTCCTACTTCTCGTTATCCTCTTCAAACCAAGGCGCGCGCGCAGTCATAATCAAAGCTGCTGCCTCATCTTCAGAGATCGAAATAATTTCGCGTAAATCATCAACCGCCAATTCAGCCAAATCTTCCATTGTAATCACATCTTTTTGCGCTAGCGCATCTGCCCACTCAGCGGTCATTCCTTCCATATTCAAAAGGTCATCAGCAGGTTTATTAGCAGCTAATGCCTGTGAAATAAGCGCTGTTTTGGCACGCTCTTGTAGCTCTTCACAAATTTCATTATCAAAGCCTTCAATCTCAAGCATTTCTTGACGAGCCACATAAGCGACTTCTTCAAGACTGGTAAAGCCTTCCTCAATCAAAACTTCTGCAATATCTTGATCGATATCCAATGCTTCCATAAAGAGCTGAATATTTTTCTCTTCCTCTTCTTGCTGCGCTTTTTCAGCAACGGTGCTTGAGATAACATTGATATGCCAACCAGTTAACGCAGTTGCCAAGCGCACATTTTGCCCACTTTTACCAATCGCTTGTGATAACTGATCTTCTTTGACTGCAACCTGCATCGCTTGCTTATCTTCATCTTGTACGATGGATGTCACCTCAGCTGGCGCTAACGCATTCATTACAAATTGCGCTGGATTATCATCCCACAATACGATATCAACTCGCTCACCTTGTAATTCATTAGTGATCGCTTGAATACGTGAGCCACGCATCCCAACACATGCACCAACAGGATCAATACGCTTGTCATTTGACTTCACAGCCACCTTAGCACGCGAACCTAGGTCACGCGCAATGCTGACGATATCCATCAACTCTTCAGCAACTTCAGGCACTTCAAGAATCAACAAGGCATGCAACATTTTCTTGTTAGCACGTGACAAAATAATTTGCGGTCCTTTACCATCATCATCGATGCGTAAGATACAAGCACGTAATTTATCATTTAAACGATAATTCTCTTTAGGTAACAGCTCTTTTCTAGGCAACACACCCTCAGCGTCTTCACCTAAATCAATAATTAGGAAATCGCGCGTAGTACGCTTAACTTCACCATAAACAATCTTGCCAACTTTATCGCGAAACTTTGCTACCATTAAACGACGCTCCTCATCACGCACTTTTTGCATGATGATTTGCTTGGCAGTCATCGCGGCAATGCGTCCAAACTCAACTGATTCAACCGGCTCCAACAGCACATCACCAACGACTACGTTATGCCCTTTCTCTTGAGCGACATCAACATATAGCTCGGCTGCATAATTCTCAATCTCATGATCTTCATCAACGATTTGCCATTGACGATATGTTTCATAATCACCTGTTTTGCGATCAATTTTAACGACAATTTCGGCATCTTCTTCAAAACGCTTTTTAGTTGCCATCGCCAAGGCTTCCTCCATGGCTGAAAAAAGTAAATCTCTTGAGACTTCCTTCTCATTAGCAACGGTTTCAATAACCAGTAGTAACTCTTTACTCATAACTTTCACCTATATCCACATTATTAAAGATTAAAACTTTGGCACAATGCGCATTTTGTCAACATTGTGAAAATCAAAGCGAATTTCTTCGTCTTCTTCTGTTTTAACAAGCACATCATCATTGTCTACTGAAATAATCACGCCTTTGAAACGACGGCGATTGTTCTCTGTTGCTTGATGTAATTGCACTTTAACCTCAAAACCCTCCAAGGCTTTTGCCTGTACCGCATTAAACACGCGACGATTCACCCCTGGAGACGATACTTCCAACGCATAAGCGCCACTGATTGGGTCTTCAACATCTAAAATCGCACCCACAGCACGACTGACTTCTTGGCAGTCATCAATTGAAATGCCTTCTTCATGATCGATAAAAATACGCAAGGTCATGCTGCCGGTATCTGCAGAATACGCATCCATTTCAATCCCCCATAAAATAAATCCAAGGCTCTCTACTTCTGGCGCAATAAGCGCTTTTAACTGATCAACCAACATTCCAACACACTCCTTGGGATATAAAAAAAGGACTACTATGAGTCCTTTTTATCTACAAAACAAAAAGGCCCATAAGGGCCCGAAATTTCTCAAATTCTTTTTAGGTTGGTAGCGGGGGCTGGATTCGAACCAACGACCTTCGGGTTATGAGCCCGACGAGCTACCAGGCTGCTCCACCCCGCGTCAACTGTGGGACATATTAGCAAATCTTTTTTAAATTGCAAGACTTAAGTTTAAAATTTTCTTAATCACTTGGAAAACATTTTGATTAGACTCAAATGCATATAGCTAGCCCATCTATACTTTCTGTACAATTTCCGTCATCTACTTGGCACTTTTACATGATGCTATTTTGCTAATAGCGAATGCGTTAAGAAACAATGAATAGTTTCATTGTTTTAGCAAATGAGCGCC
>JAQCCA010000074.1 GCA_027621155.1 Pseudomonadota bacterium
GAAAAATTGCCAAAAATTACGATTTATCAAAATCTAACCTGCTGGGTAGTTACAAATATGCTTAGTATCATGGATCGTCTAAGCATTTATCGTGCGGTGATAATCAGTGTTATGCTTACTTTTGCTGTTGCTGTATGGTTGATTTTTGATATAGAACGTGGCTATTGGATTCCTATGACCTTAATGATTATCTATATGCCTTTTGAGCCAGGACTCGTTAATAATCGTATTAAGATGCGCTTAATTGGTACGATTGTTGGGCTTTTATTTGGCTTTATTTTGGTTGAAATAATCATGGCACATGTCACTTGGATTGTCTTTTTGCCATTGTTGGTGCTTTTTGTGCTTTATTTTTCAATGATCAATTATACCTATTCGACCATGTTTGTGACGATTGCGGTTATGCTGCTTTATTCCGTGATGTATACCAAAGGCATGTCGCCAGCAACGTTTATGCTAGCGCGATTAATGGATACCTTTGCCGCTTGTGCGATTTGCTTTGTTGCAGAAGTTTTTTTTAGACCAAGAAAGATGATCGAGCATGCTATTTTAAAGGACTTAGAAGATATCTTAGAGGCGTATGCCAAGCATTTTGCTTTGATGTATCGATCATTTTCTGATCAGCAGTTTAGGAATATATCCATTGAATATGACACAAATTTTAATAATAGTCTCCTTAGCTTAAAACAAGCAGCAGATCTTAATAAAACAAAGTTAAGACTTAAGCAACAACAGTTAATGGATGCTTGCCTTGAGCCTGTTTTTAAGATGCGTGTGCATTTAATCAGCTTGCATTATTTAGCCGAGTATAATGAAAGCGAAATGTGTATATTTATAGCTCAAAATAAGGCGGTTTTTGAGACGATCTGTGATGATTTGAATCAGTTGCTAGATTATGATGTGTCGCGCCAATTTTCTTTAGATCAAGTATGTGAGAATAAGTCTTTCACCTCAGATGTTGAAAAGGAAATTATAAAGAATCTGCGATCTTTTGATCATTTGGCATATCAAGCGCAAACTGCATTGCTTCAGTTTAAACAAAGTGATAAATCAAAAAGAAGTTGAGTTTTAATATCCCTCTCATCCGTCCAGATTCACACTGAACGACCTCTCCCGCAAGGGGAGAGGTGCTCGCTGATGGCAGTTTATTTATAGATGAATTAGTATTATTGCTTGCTGATCAGGTAATCGTTGATTTGGTACAAAATGGCAGTATCTTCTTTCTTTAGTTCATTACAAGCTGCCTGCAGTGGCTCACTGGAGATAAATACCAGTCGCTGTTCAAGAACTTTAATTTGCTCAAGTAAATTATCGCGCTTTTTTTGTAAATCTTGTAATAATGGATCATTTTTAGCAAGAAGGGCAACATGATCGGGTGAACTATTTTGATGTTGCTTTTGCGTGCTAAAGCTTACTTCCTGTTCTTGAAAGTGACGCTTTGGTTTATTGGGACGATGATTGTGCTGTGAAGCATTGTTGTTTCGTCCATGAGCGTTGTTGATATTAGAATGATTATTAGCGTTACTTGCGTTGTCTGATTGTTGTTTAGATGTTGTCTCAGCTGGTTTTTTGCGTTTCAATGAGAGGGTTTTTCTAAATGGTGTATCTGTCATGAATAGTGTTCTTTCGTTATTTTAGGGTTATTAATTACTATTTTGAGGTTTTAACCAAGTTATTGAGCAAGTATTATGCTTGCTTTTAAATTAGGCTGTCCTTATAATACACAGTTGATTGACAAGATCAATAGAAACAGTGCTCAAAACATGATTTGGTGGGGAGTTCCTGTTTAATAAACAAGTAATAAAAATATAAGAAAATCAAGATAAAGAGGAAAATATTATGCCTGCAACTATGCACTATGGCGATGCGCATAAACAAGATGCTCATCAGCAAGATTTACCATTGCGTGATCATATCAAAGAAGTGATTGCAACATACTATAAGAATATGGTTTCACAAGGTACTAAGCCGCAAAACGTTTATGAGTTGGTGATGGCTGAAGTTGAGTTGCCTTTGATTGAAGCAACGATGGAATATACTGGTGGTAATCAAAGCCGTGCTGCAAAAATTCTAGGTATTAATCGTGGTACTTTCCGTAAGAAATTAGCACATTACGGTATGTTGTAATTTGAACAACCCAAATATCTAAAGGCTTCTATGTGTAGCCTTTTTTGTTTCAGATAATGTAATCTTTTAATTCATCAAAATGTTCAATCACTGCAAGAGCATTTAAACTGTGTAAATCCACCCCATTGGCATAGCCGTGACTTATAAGAATATAGGGCATATTATAGGCTTTAGCACAATAAGCATCATTGGCGGAATCACCAATCATAAGGCTTGTTGTGATATCAGCGTTTAGCAGTTTAGCAGCATATTCTAAAGGGGCGGGGCTGGGTTTGTAATATGCTGTTGTATCACCGCCAACAACACAATCAAAATATTGATCTAAACCTAAATGCTCTAGTGTTTTAATGGCATGCGCTTCTTCCTTGTTTGTTACGACTGCCATTTTAATCTTAAGATTTCTAAAATAGGTTAAAGCGTCGATAACGCCAGGGTAGATGTGTGTATGTTGCCCCATCGCTTGTTCATAATGATCTAAGGTGAGTTTTAAGGCATCATTGGCATAAGCGGCAACTTTATCAGCTGTCAAATCAAGTGATAATACTTTTTGGGTTGTTGTTGGAAAGCCTTTACCAATAATACTTGCTGTTGTTTGATCACAAATGGGATCTAGTGCAAAGTGCGCGCGCATTTTATTAAGCGCATAGGTGATGTCACTGACACTGTTAATGAGTGTGCCATCAAGATCAAAAAAAAGGGTGCTGTAGTGGGTTTTATTCATGGTGATGCTTTTTAAGAAGGTTATTTATCGCATGTTTGATTTGACCATCTTCTAGCGTTTTTGCCAAGTTTTTAAATGCAGTTTGTGCACTATTAGGCATATGTGCTTCAGATGAGCTTGCCTTTTGCTTTGGCTCAAATACAAGAACCAATTCTAAAGTGCTTAAGTCTTTGAAGTACTCACTGGTATTTAATAGCGCAATAAGATCTTTTTTCAGTTCACGAAATTTAGCAATCAGTTCAGGGATTTCCGTTTTTAATACCAGCTTTTTGCCATTGTAAAAACACACTTTAGTATGGTTGAAATAGGGAATGTCAAAATAAAGCAACTTTTGTTCGGTCGTTTTAATCAGTTCATGCTGTTGTTTAATGGTGTGCAACAGCGAACCTTTTTTGTTTTTTCTGGTGTTTAAAAGCTCAGTGACAGATGCACTATACTTACGGATCATTTTGACGCACTTGGCTTTTGTTATGGTATAAGTTGCAGTATAATCCAAAACCAGTTATGTGGAAAAGCCTTATCTAGGATATCAATGATTATTAAAAAATTATTTGGCAGTCGAAATGACCGCTTGATTAAAAAGATGCAAAAGACAGTTAATAAAATCAATGCCTTAGAGCCAGAAATTGAGAAGCTATCTGAGGCTGAGCTTAAGGCTAAAACCCTTGAATTTAAAGAAAGATTAGCCAAAGGCGATAGTCTTGAGCAATTGTTGCCAGAGGCCTTTGCCGTTGTAAGAGAAGCGGCGAAACGCGTTAAAGGTATGCGTCATTACGATGTGCAGCTTATCGGTGGTATGGTGTTGCATTCAGGTAAAATTGCTGAGATGCGAACCGGTGAAGGTAAAACATTGGTTGCAACCTTACCTGTATATTTAAATGCATTAACTGGCAAAGGCGTGCATGTGATCACCGTCAATGATTATCTGGCCTCACGCGATGCGGAATTAATGGGGCAAATTTATGGTTTCTTAGGACTTACGACGGGTGTGATTATTGCCAATTTATCACCTGATCAACGTCGTGCTGCCTATGCTTGCGATATCACCTATGGTACGAATAATGAATTTGGTTTTGATTATCTACGCGATAACATGGCGTTTAGCAAAGAAGAGCAAGTTCAACGCAGTCGTAACTTCGTGGTAATCGATGAGGTTGACTCGATCTTGATCGATGAAGCGCGCACGCCATTGATTATTTCAGGTGCTTCAGAAGATAGCTCAGATATGTATTTGTTGTTTAATCGATTGGTACCAACCTTGGTTAAACAGGAAAATGAAGAAGCAAGCGATGGTGATTACTATTTAGATGAAAAATCAAAACAAGCTTATTTAACCGATCAAGGTCACACGAAGATTGAAGCAGCTTTGATTAAAGAAAACGTATTAAATGAGGGCGACAATCTTTACTCACCACAGCATGTAACGAAAATGCATTATTTAAATGCCTGTTTACGTGCACATAGTCTTTATCAGAAAAATGTCGATTATATTATTCGTGATCAGGAAGTGATTATTATTGATGAAAACACGGGCCGAGCGATGGAAGGGCGTCGTTGGTCAGATGGCTTGCATCAAGCGATTGAGGCTAAAGAAGGCGTTAAAATTCAAGGTGAAAACCAGACACTCGCATCAATTACATTCCAGAACTTCTTCAAGCTTTATAATAAGATGTCGGGAATGACGGGAACAGCAGATACGGAAGCTTTTGAGTTTCATGAAATTTATGGTTTGGAGGTAGTAGTTATTCCAACGAATCGCCCGCCACAACGCCAAGATCATCATGATCGCATTTTTGGTGATCAAAAAGATAAGTTTATGGCGATTGTTGATGATATCAAAGAGCGTGTTGAAAAGGGGCAGCCGATACTTGTCGGTACCGCATCGATTGAAACCTCTGAGATCTTATCAACACTCTTGCGTAAGAAAAAGATCCAACATGACGTGCTAAATGCTAAACAGCATGCCAGAGAAGCAGCGATTATCGCACAAGCGGGCTACCCTGGAAATGTCACAATCGCAACCAACATGGCAGGTCGTGGTACGGATATTATTTTAGGTGGTAACTGGGAAGCAGAAATTGCTGAGATCGAAGAGCCAACTGAGGCTCAAATTAATGAAATCAAAACTGCATGGAAAGTCCGTAATAAAAAAGTTATTGAAGCCGGTGGTTTGTGTATTCTAGGCTCAGAGCGTCATGATTCACGCCGCGTTGATAATCAGTTACGTGGTCGTGCCGGACGCCAAGGGGATCCAGGGGAAAGTCGTTTCTATTTGTCGATGGATGATAATCTATTGCGTATTTTCGCCTCTGAAAGCTTAGCTAATCGCATGAAAAAAGCGCTTTCTGGTGGTGAGTCTATCCAGTTTGGCATGATGACGCGTTTTATTGCTAAAGCGCAATCTAAAGTTGAACAATATCACTTTGATATTCGTAAGAACTTATTGGAATATGATAACGTTGCTAATGAGCAGCGTTTGGTCATTTATAAGCAACGTGAAGAGTTGCTAGGCAAAGATGATGTTTCTGAAATTATTGCTAATATGCGCTATGACGTTGCTGAAAAACTATTTCATGATGATGTGCCAGCCGGCTCAATGGAAGAACAGTGGGATTTAGAAGGTTTGGAAAAAGCATTACTAGGTGATTTCTCTATTTCGCTGAGCTTACGTAAATTGATTGCTGAAGATGATCATTTGCATGATGAAACATTAAAAGAGCTGGTAATCAAAGCCATTGTTAAAGAATATCAACAAAAGACAGAAAACCTTGAAGCGCAATCTATTCGCCAATTTGAAAAAATCAGTCTAATGCAAGCCTTAGATACGCATTGGCGTGAGCACTTAAATGCGATGGATCACTTGCGTAATAGTATTAATCTAAGAGGTTATGCGCAAAAAGATCCTAAGAATGAATACAAAAAAGAGTCTTTTGAGCTTTTCTCCAGTATGCTTGATAACTTCAAATATGAAGTGATTTCTAATCTTGCTAAGATCAGAATCCAAGCGCCAGAAGAAGCACAGCGTATGGAAGAAGAGTGGAAAAACTCAATTAAAAATATTGAGGCTCAACATGAGGATGTTTTAGCAGGCGGCTCTTCATCGGTAACTGATGAAGAAAATGCACAAAAAGCACATCAACCGTTTGTGCGTGATGTGCCTAAAGTGAAACGTAATGATCCATGTCCTTGTGGCTCAGGCAAGAAATATAAACAATGTCATGGTGCATTAGATTAATCTTTTTGTTCATCTTACTTTTTACTTTTTACTTTTTTGCCTTTCTTATTGTCGTTTTACTTTTTTGCTTTCTTCCTTGGTATGTTTTTCAACCGCTCCTATAACCAAAGCATTTTTTTCGCGGCAAAATGATATTTTTTGGCTGTGACGCTATTGTTATTAGATGCTAAATCAATTAATCTCTTGTTGGATATTAACCAACAGCTAATGAACAAAGTTTCAATAGAGGGGGAAACGATTATGGCTGCAACAATGCATTATAAATTGAAACCAGATGAACAATCTGCTGAGACATTTCCATTACGTGAAGTTGTGCGTAAACGCGTACAACATTACTATAAGATGGTCTCACAACAAGGCTTAAATCCTGACGATGTATATGAATTAATTATGGAAGAAACCGAGTGTCCAATGATTGAAGCAACAATGGACTTCACAGGCGGCAATCAAAGCCGTTCTGCGCGGATTCTTGGACTTAATCGTGGTACTTTTCGTAAAAAACTTGAGCAATACAATATGCTTGAAGCGGAAGATGAATCACCACTAAAATAATTCTTTTACTTACTCATTTACTTATTCATGATCAATAACACGCCCGTTGCTTGTATTCTTATAACTACTGGCGTTGTTATTTAACTCTTCATTTGTGTTTTGGCTTGCTTTGTTAAGCATATCCTTAATCCGTTTTTTAACAATTAAGCCGTAAATAACAAAGCATACGCCTAAGAAAAGAAAAAGTGGCAATAGCAGTACTGCAACGGCAATTAAGAATATCAGCTGTAAAGGATGTAATTTTTTCATAGTTTCAATAAGCTTTATTTTTTCAATAGATCAAAATATAAGCAAAAAAGGTAGTGAATACTAGGGTTTATAGCGAAATATAGCTATTTCACAAATACTTAGCTCTATCGCTTGTAAACAATAATATCCCACACGCCGTGGTCTAGCCGTTGACCGCGTGCTTCAAACTTAGTCAATGGTCGATGCTCTGGGCGTGGTGCAAACCCGTTGTGCGGGTTTTTAAGTTGATTATGCTCGGTAAATAGCTCAAGCACTTCATCAGCATAATTTTGCCAGTCCGTGGCAAAATGAATAAAGCCCGCAGGTTCAAGCTTTTGTAGAATAAGTTCAATGAACTCAGGATTAACCAAACGGCGTTTGTGATGACGCTTTTTATGCCATGGATCAGGGAAAAATATTTGCACACCTTGTAATGTGTTATCTTTAATCATATGTTTAAAGACTTCAACGGCATCATGTTGCATTACGCGTAGGTTGCCTAATGTGTTCTCATGAATATGATCTAAGATATTACCAATACCAGGTTCGTGGACTTCGATGCCTAGGAAGTTCGTTTGAGGCGCTTCTTTTGCCATGGTGACTAAGCTGTTTCCCATGCCAAAACCAATTTCAACAACGAGCGGTTGAGGCGTTTTATAGTATATATCAAAATTGGTTTCCTCAACTGTGTAAGGAATTTGATAGAGGTGGACGTAATTATCTAATGCACGTTGTTGGCGCACGGTTGTTCTGCCGGCACGCTTAACAAAGCTTTTGACGGTACGCATAGGAGGTGTATTGTTATCGCTCATTTTGTCTGGA
The DNA here is from genome assembly GCA_027621155.1 of Pseudomonadota bacterium. Lineage (GTDB taxonomy): Bacteria > Pseudomonadota > Gammaproteobacteria > Francisellales > Francisellaceae > Caedibacter. The sequence goes on from JAQCCA010000074.1 coordinate 7,686, forward strand.
TAAAAATGGTCAGTCTAAAAAATGCTATGGTAAAACGTCAATCTGAAAAGTACAAGCCTAAAGTTTAGATCTTGTGTTGACTATAGTAATGGAGCAGGGTTAAATAGCACCTCTTTATGACAAAGACCAAGGAACTTGATCCAATGCGACAGGTATCTCAATCAACTCAAAGCATATCATATCGTTTTTTCATTATTAGTTGTTGGCTTTAGTAACGCGGTTGAGATCCGCTATCAGGGGTTTATTTCAGGCTTTTTATACACGCTTGCCAAAGGCTTTGGTTGGGGTGTATTAGGTGTGTTAGGCGGTGTCTTTATGACAATTAATACAGCTTGGTCGATGGGGTTTGCGAGTCTATGCCTACTTGTGCTTTTGATTATTTTTGTCAAGAATCATCAAGTTGTTTAGTAATCATTAAAATGGATGCTTAAACAAATAGTTGACTGTGTTTTGATCTTGCTTAAGGCTTGGGTAATAATTTTACAAAATCTTATATATTTTGCGTGACATCTTCGTTTAAAAGTTATAACTTAATTTCGTCAGTAGTGAACTTTATTCCTGGGGAGGAAATATGAAACAGGTCAAATTAATACCTTCTTTATTATTGTCAGCGCTTTTTATTGCAGGCTGTGGTGGCAGTAACTCACAAACGTCAAATAAATCATCAGATCAGTTTGCACCCAAAGGTAAGGATACTTTAGTGCGTGCAAATGCGGCTGAGCCTGATTCGTTAGATCCAGCGCATGCTCAAGATGTTTATTCATCCAATATCATGTACGATATTGGTGAGGGCTTGATGTCCGAGAATCAAAAAAATCAGCCTATTCCTGGTGTTGCTAAATCATATACAGTATCTAAGGATGGTTTGGTTTATACGTTTGATTTGCGGGATAATGCCAAATGGTCGAATGGCAAACCGGTGACGGCAGAAGACTTTGCTTATGCATTGAAGCGCGCGGTTAATCCACAAACCGCATCAGAGATGGCGTACAAGCTTGCTCCAATTCAAAATGCCCAAGCAATCATGGATGGTAAAAAACCAGTATCTAGCTTAGGCGTTAAGGTAATTAGTGCACATGAAATTGAGATAACACTTGATTATCCTGTTTATTATTTCCTAAGTATTATGGCAGATCCTGTGACTTATCCGGTTTATAAAGCGGGTGTTGAGCAATATGGTAAAGCATTCTTCCAAGCAGGTAAGCTTATTAGTAACGGTCCCTATGAATTAAAAGAATGGGTGCCTAATGGTTACGTGCTTGTAACTAAAAACCCATATTACTGGGATGCCGAGCACGTTAAAATTCAAAATGTGAAGTTTCTACCTATTGTTGATCGAAGCTCTGCATTAAATGCCTATGCATCAGGTCAGGTTGATTATGTGCAGTACGTGCCAACGGTAAGTTTGGATGTGCTTAAGAAACGCTATGGTACAGAGCTACAAAGTACACCATGGTTTACATTGGACTATTTAGATTTCAATATGACAAAGCCTCCTTTTAAGGATAATAAAGATTTACGCGAAGCTCTGTCTTTAGCCATTGATCGTGTGGCTTTAGCCAAAAATGTGGTTAATGATGGTAGTGTGCCAGCCTATAGTTTATTTCCGGCAGATATTGATGGTGGACGCTATAAAAATGTCATCTATGCATGGCATGATTGGTCACAAGAAAAGCGTATAGATTTGGCAAAAGAATTATATAAGAAAGCAGGGTATTCAGCAGATAACCCATTAGTTGTCTCATTGGATTATAATACAGACGGACGTCTAAAAAAATTAATGGAAGCGATTAGCCAAATGTGGGCGCAGAATCTAGGGGTTAAAGTTAATTTGGCAAATTCTGAATTCAAAGTATTCTTGAAGCTGCGTCAATCACATAGCTATGAAGGTGTTGCCCGCGATGGTTGGGTAGCTGACTTTGATACCATAGATAACTTTGCTAATATGTGGATGTGCACTAATCCACAAAATAACGCCGGATATTGCAATACGGAATATGACAAGTTGATTACACAAGGACAAAAGCAATTAACAGCAGATGCAGCTATCCCATACTATACAAAAGCATTACAAATAATGCAGAGTGATTACCCAAGTA
>JAQCCA010000075.1 GCA_027621155.1 Pseudomonadota bacterium
ACATTGGTGGGTACGAAAGTACCCGCAGCAACATTAGCTAAATTGCTTTATTCAAGGTGATGTATTTAGTTATTTTATGACCTATATTTGAAATATTGTTTCCTAGCTAATGCGCAATAAGCATTGACTGCGTCAAAGCAATTGCTTATACTGTTATTGATTATGGCAATAAAGTATATAAATGCTGGCGCATTAAGTCGCTCAAAAGGGCATAACGCTGTCAAGTCAGCAGCATACAGAGCGAACGAAGAGCTTTACTGTGAGCGTACAGGTAAAACGTACGACTATACAGGGAAGGGCGATTGCGTTTATAAAAATATACTATTGCCAGATTCAGCCTATACAAATGGATTCACCAAAGAAAATCACCCTTTTAATGACAGAAGTAATCTATGGAATGCTGTAGAAGAAATCGAAAATAGCCATAATCGTCGCGCTACAGCTTTATTGTCAATGGAACTTAAAGTTGCTTTACCTAAAGAGTTATCAAGAGAGCAACAAATAGATTTGATTAATTCATTTATAAAAGATCATTACTTGAGTAGATTTAATATTGCCGCAGATGTTTGTATTCATGATAAGGGAGATAATAACCCGCATGCTCATGTTATGTTTACATTCAGAGAAATCAACGGTAACGAGTTTTGCAAAACTAAGCTTAGAAACTTAATGCCACAGGTTCGTGGTCATTCTAGTAATTATTTTGTGATTGCAGATCAGCTATCTCAACAATGGGAAGATTATCAAAATGAATATTTTCAAAAACATGATATTGATTTAGTCGTTGATCAAGGACATATTAAACCAACTACCCACGAAGGACGCATTGATCAACCTGATAACTACGCAGAAACGCAAGCGCAGAAAAACTTTGAAATCAAAAAAGAGAATGTTGAAGCAGTTAAGGAAAACTACGAACTCATTATTGACACTTTAGAGAAAAGGCAAGCGGTATTTTCTCAGCGTGATATTGAAAGCCTTGTTTTCAAATCAACAGAAACCAAAGAAGACTATAACGATACATTAGCCAAAGTTTTAGAGTCAGAAAGGCTATTAAATCTTGGTTATTATAATGAAGCAGGGCGTTTAAGCTTCACTACTAAGCGCACTTATGAAAAAGAAGTAGACCTTGCACAAATGGCTAATGAAATGTCAGGTGTTCATGCGTTTAATATTCACAGAAAAATCATTGATGAGATTGCAGCACATAAATATTTTACACTTTTTGATGAACAAAAATTAGCGTTAACTCACATTGTTAATTCAGGTCAAATTGTCGCATTGGTTGGTATTGCAGGTGCTGGTAAAACTAGAACTATGAAAGCCTTGAAAGCTGTATACGATAGTCAAGGAATCTATGTATCTGGTGCAGCTATGTCTGGTAAAGCTGAGCATGGCTTACAATCTGAAACTGGTATCAAATCACAAACCATCTATAGGATTTTAGACAACTACCGAAAAGGCGAAGAAAACCACAAATACTTACCACGTCAAAACTCTGTTTTAGTGATTGATGAAGCGGGCATGATTGGCTTAGAGGATATGTACGACCTTGTGAAAATGTCACAAGAGCGTAATATTAAGTTGGTGTTAGTGGGTGACCCAGACCAATTACAACCTGTATTATATGGTGCGCCATTTAGAGCGATACTTGAACGTATTGGCTTTGCTGAAATGACAGATGTTAGACGACAAAAGGACAAGCTTGATAGAGTTGCTACACAAGCGTTAGCGAAAGGTGAAATTAGCCTTGCTGTTGATCATTACCTTAGAAAAGATCGTCTAGTTTTAGATGATGATTCAGTTATCAAAAAACAGTTGTTGAGTACATGGCAAGGTTACATTAATGAGAAACCAGAAAACACTTTAATCCTTGCTTTTAAAAATGAGCAAGTTGCTGAGATTAATGCGTTAGCGCGTGACTATTTGAAGCAACAAGGTGTTTTAGCTGAAAGCGCTTCTGCATCTTTCAATGTCAGTGTTAGCGGCAAAGAGCAAGTTAGAGAATTTGCTGCGAATGATCGCATTATCTTTTTGAAGAATAAAAACCTAGGTGATGTCAAAATTAAGAATGGACAATTAGCAACGATTGTTTCACTTGAAAATGATGTAGTGACGTTTAGGCTTGATGATGACAAAGACGCTAAGGAAGCAAAACATTATCAGTTTAACGCCAAGGAATTTAACCATTTTGATCATGGTTATTGTGCCACTGTTCACAAATCCCAAGGGGTTAGCGTTGAAAATTGTTTAGTGTATGCTAAAGGGTGTGGTTGGGATAGATTCCTAAGCTATGTAGCGATGTCACGTCATAAGCTCAATATGCACTTTTTCGCGGACAAAGACACCTACAAAGATATTCATACACTCAAACGTGAATTATCCAGATCACCATTGCGTGATAACGTCTTAGACTATCCTTTACAGTTTGCGATTCGCAGAGGACGAGACGCACAGACTTTTGCTAATAATGCTGTAAATAAGATTCGTGGAGCCTATCACAAGACGCGCGACACTTGGAATTACTTGTTTAATTATGAAGAATACAAAGCATCTAAAGCTGCCTTTGATCGTGAGGCTGCCTTAAATGAAAAACTAAACGCACAACAAGAATTAAACAAGGAAGCGCGTGCGGTTGCTGATTTAGCTGATTTGCATATTGATAGTGGACAACGCTATAGTGAATTTGTCGAGAAGTACGGCAAGAAGTGGTACGAAAACGCAGAAGCAAAAGCTGCCTATAATTCAGAAATAGGCGACCTATTCTATGAGCGCAACAAAGCCGCGTTTGCTGTCTTCACCAAGGCGGACAAATACGAACGTGCGCTTGAGTTAAATAATATTAGTATTGAGAAGCTAGAAGAATGGGCGAATGCCTATATTGCCGAATCACGCGTACGTGCTTTTGGTGATTCAACCAATCCATACGAAAAAGGCAAACTGGCTCAAGGCATTGTTAATACTAAAGATGAAAGTGCATCTTATGTTTCGCGTCAAGCGTTATGGCAAGAGGTCAGTAAATACCAATCTGAACATTCTTTGAGAATGAAAGCAGGGCAGATTCAAGGCTTTAGCGCGTGTTTAAAAGACGTTGAGGAATATTTAAGCTTAGGTAAAACAGCGGCTAATTACTGGAAGAAGTCACAAGCTGATCATTTTGATAGTAATGCACCTATTCAAAAAGATAGCAAGGGCAAAGAGATCAAGCCAGAGCATCAACAGCACTATGAAAAATTATCATGCGCCTATAATCAAAAATGCGAAATCTTAGCAGCTAAGATGGTTGCTGATTTTGAGAGCTACAGTAAAGTATTTGCGGTTAAGTTCCCACATGAAGCCACACATGACAAAATCATTGATCGCTTAAAATCTAATGCAGATCGTCATGCTAAACGCGAGGTAATCCGCAGTTATATCAATCCTCAATCAACACAAGCAGAGATTGAAAAAGCAGCCTTGGTTTTAAACAGTGACTTTAGGGGATATGTAGGCTTAGGCTTTGAGGAAGGATTAATCTGGGCGAATGTTGGCAAATTGGCACAGGTTGAGAAGTTGCGCCAGTTTAAAGCCAATTTAAGCCCTGAGAATCAAGTGCGCTTTGGTCGAGTTGAAGCTTATCGCTTATCTGTTGTTGCCACTGGCAAGGCATATGGTGAAGTACAGAAGATCGAGCAAGCACTTAAAGCTCAGCTAGGCATACCAGAAAAAGGCGACATCCCACATGACAAGGTAACAGAAACATTACAAAATGCACGTAACACCATGTACAAGGTGATTGCTGATTGTCACGAGGTAGCTTATGACTTAGCACATGATTATCCGCACTTAGCTAAGTGGGCTAAAAATGCGCCAGAGAAGCTATTAGAAGTGCATCCGTATTTTGAGAAATTAAGCCTCAACACTAAGGCAGCTAATCAGGCGAAAGGTAAACAACAAAGAGCCAGTGACGCACCAAAAGAGGCGCAAGAAAAAACAATAGCTGAACTCAAATCTGAGGTGAGAGAAAGCCTTGAAAAACAAAAAGCGCAACTTGAGCGTGCGGATGATCTGAACAAGTCCAAGGTTAACACCACGAAAGCAGAGAAGTTTACACGGCACATCTTGCTACACGCTGAGCGACTGGAAGCACAAGAACGTGTAGAAAACTTTGTTACATTAAGTAAGCAACCATTAAATGATGCTAATCGTGACGCTTTGGCTTCTTTAGCGTATGAGATGACAGACCGCATACACAAGCACCGTTTCTTTTTGAAACAAGCTGAGGTTAACGAGCGCGAAATATGGCACTTGTCACAAGTTCATCAATATAACCTTGATAATGCCGAGTTAACAGGCAATGACAAACAAGTTCATCGAGCCTTAGCTGATTATATGTTGTCGCGCGGTGATTCATCGCGTGCATGGTCAGATTATCGCAATGAGAAGACCAAAGCTCAATTGCCAGAATCAACGCTTAATCTATTGCAGCAACACGCCTTTAATCTATCAACTGAGCGCAACCGCTTAGCCTTTGCCGCTAGTAAGCTATTAGGTGCTAATATCAATAGTACGGTACTTGATGCGTTTACTTTCTCAGGTGAAGAAATAGACCTTGCAAGCAAAGACAACGACAAGCTATCGAATAAAGCATTACATGACCGCATTAAAACATCATTGTCACGTGCTAATAAGCAGAATTTGAATCTGCAAACGCTGATTAAAGAAGCGCAGAGCTATAGCATCATTGATGCGATTGAACGCTACAAATTAGAGGAATCAGGCAGTTATAAAGCCCGCACCATCGCAGGAGAGCTTAGCGAGCAATATAACCGTGGGCAAGTGTACCATAAACTGAAAGAGCTTGGCGCAGACCGTGACGCTTTTTATGCTGATTCAGTGGCATTTAGACGTGAACAATACCGCGCCAATCTAACAGCAGATGAGCGACAAGCACATGATATTGTTATTACTTATGCTGAAAAATCAGAATTAGCATACAAAGCCTATACAGCCAAAGACGAAGCATTAAACAAAGCATTAATGCCAGAGGTTGAAAAGCTTGCAGCACAAATTGTTCAAAGCTATTCATACTATGAAGATGCGTTGTTATTTGAATCAGTCAGGCTCAAAAAACTAGAACAAGATGCTAATAGACAATATTTGACTGATCAGCTTAAGCATTACAAGCTACTTGAGCCAAACACTGCACAATCCATTGCTTTGGTTGGTGAATTAAGCAAGGAATACAAAAAAGGCTTTGTGTACCACAAGTTACAAGAACTTGAAGTTGATACACGCGCGTATTATAAAGATGTACATAGCTTTGAGCGTCAAGCCCATAGAGCAACACTGAATGACGAGCAGAAAGCACAGCATGATGTCGTGTTGTCTTATATTGATTCAGTTGTAGCGGTTGCTAAAGCATATGGCTCAGGTGATAAAAAACAAGGCTTTGCGCTTATTGGCAAGCGTGATCAATTAGCGGCACAGATTCATCAAGACTTATCAAGTCACAGTGACGCATTAGCCTTTGAAAAAGTTAAGCTCGACAAATTAGAAAAACACGCCGAAAGATACTTTAAACAACAAGAGCAACAGCAGTTTAACGCTGCGCCATCTTTTAACGAGCTTGAGCCAGAATCTTATTACTACGATCAGGGCGAGTTCGACCTAGGCAATATTGAAGATAGTATCAGCGAATACTATCAGCAAAGCGTGGCAGTTGAACCTCTTAATGCTGCGCCAATAATTAGTAGCAGAAAAACAGCCGCCTTTGAAGCGATTGAGCGCGCTAAGAAATGGAATGCTGAGTTAATTAATGATGAATTAATGGCAAATCCAGTAGTGACTTATACGGATATATTCGGAGAGCCTAAAAAGCAGACTTCAAAAGAAATGCGCTGGTCAGGCGGTTTGATTGTCACATTGACAGGACAAGATGCGGGTAAATGGTACGACTTTGGCAGTGGCAAAGGCGGGTATCCAGTACAGGCATTAATGCACGAATCAGGCTTAGGCTATAGGGAAGCCTTAGAGAAAGGTGCTTATCTTGCAGGACTCAGTGAATCACAAGCGCAAGTTGAAGATAGTATTGAGCGTATTAAGGCACGAGAGCAGCAAGCTCAACAACGCGCTGCACTAGAAAAACGAGCAGAAGCACAAAAACTTGAATCTGTGCAATCAATATGGAATGCAACCATTCCTGCTGAAAATACGATTGTTGAGGAATACATGGCGGTACATCGCAATGTCTATGACATTTCAAACACTACATTGCGCTTATTCCCAATCGGTGCCAAATGGGTTGATTATGTTGAAGATCATGCCAATCAAGGACAATACAAGCGTGTTGAGAAAACAAACAAAATCCCTGCTATGGTGATTGCGTCAACCGACAAAGACGGCAACGTGATTGGTGTTCAGCGGACTTATTTAGACAAGGAAACTGCAAACAAAGCGGCATTCATGGATACGCCTAAGCTATCAAAAGGTAGCATTAGAAACGGTGCGACTTTACAAGTGGGTGACAATGGCAAAGTCTATATAGCCGAGGGTATAGAAACCGCAGCCAGTGTTGCGTTAGCAGATCGCAATGCTACGGTGCTTGTGTCTATGTCCGTGTCTAATATGGAAAATATGCTAGACAAAGTAAAAGCTTTTAACCCAAGTGAGGTTATTTTGCTTAAAGATAATGACGGAGAGAAAGCCAAGACCGATGAGACATTCAACAAAGCGGTTAATGCCTTTGAAGAAGCAGGGCTAAAAGTGACCGCTAAAGAGCCTGAAATGCTGCAACGTATTGTTGACGAGAAAGGCGACAAAGCCAAGACCGACTGGAATGATGTTATACAGGAAAAAGGACTCTATAGCTTATGTAATGATTTGCAGTTACCAGAGCCTAAAGCTGATAGAAATTACTTAGTGCGCTTGTATAATGCAAAAAATCCTAATGTGCGTATCAAAGCAGATAGCCCAGAAGCAAAAAGCGTGATTAAGCATGTGATGCTTGAAAACAAATCCATGCGCGGCATATATAAGTCTGAGCATTCTGAGATTTTAACAGAGAAAGAAAAAGACGAGCTATTTAAGGCTTCAGTATTAGCGGTGAGAAAATCAGCTTACGACTTAGTTACTGATGTCAAAACTAATAAGTACCTTGATAATTTTGAGCCGCTTAAAAAACGCATGTATAACGATGCTGAAAAATACGTTAATCAGCATGTACATAGTGATGCACGTTTCAGTCATTCGTTCACACTTAGCAAGGCTAAGATTAGTGATCATGATAGACATATTGCCGCTATTGATAAGAGTTTAAAAGCTAAGTCTGATATGGAATACAAGAAGTCTAAAAAGCACACCAAAGGCTTGTCATATTAAACGGGTCATGCCCGGATATATGTTTTTTTAGGACATCTGAGCCAATCGTTTGCTATTCATAGAATATGATACGGCTTTAGATACATATTTTTGGCTTAGAATATATCATTTTCAGACTGTCTCACAAACCTCCGTTTGTGTTACAAAATACCAACAAAAACCTTATGACACATAGGTTTTAAATTTGAGATGTCCTATTTTTACACGTATCCGGGCTTAACCCGTTCTAAGCGGTTTAGTCTATGGTTAAATGCCGCATATGATGGTAGATCTGGAAAAAGATCGTTCCAGTAGCTCTTTGCATGCTGATAGATATCCTTTATCTTTCTGCGTCCTTCAATAATTCCCATGAGGTATATTGTTATAACTTCTTGATCTGTAAAAACGGGATTATTGTTATTGCTAAACCTTTCACAGAAATGTTGCAAAGTTGATTCATAATATTCCGATATTTGCAGGTATAGTGATATAATATTGCTCAGCCAGTCCATCGTATCTTAGTGTTTTTGTTGATTCATTAACACAATAAATCATGGATTGGCAACTCGTAAACTTTATTTTTGATTATTATTCAACCATTGATTCGCATTTTAGGGTAGTGTATGATAGCGATGTGTTAAACAAAAGCGAATTTTGGACAATAAATGATTCATAAAATATTAATGACTATCGTATTGGGAAGCAGTATGTTAGGCACTGGTGCCAATGCATCAAATACTACTCAAAAATTATCAGGTACTTACCAGAACAAACCTTCAATCATCTGGTTTAAGTCTTGTCCTAAAGATTTAGGCACAACAAATAAGAGTTTCAAGTGTGGAGAATTAAACACTTACATCGATTACAGCAACCCCAAGCTTGGCATTATAAAATTACCTATCATTATGCATATGCACCAGAGTGATAAAAAAAAGTATAAAGGTATGCTAATAATGAACTTTGGTGGTCCATGGCTGGAAAATACAGTGATGCTAATAAACATTATTCTTCTTGAAGAAAAGTCTCCACAAGATCAATGGCTATCACAAGAAGTTTTAGATACTTATGATATTGTTACTTTTGATCCGAGAGGAATTGACCACTTTAATAAAGATAGAAGAATTAGCTGTACACTTAAAGACCCAAAAAAGCAAAGTGAGTTTAATCAGATCACTACAAAGCTCAATCAAATGAATCGAGTATATCATTCATTTGAGTATTACCAATTATGGAACCAACGTAATGAGTTATGTGATTTTGCAAAAAACCAATCACCACCGCTTTATTCATATGCTTTTACAAGAAATACAGTCAAAGATATGGAGGTTTTAAGAAAGCTATTGATGCAAGGGCATAAGGATAAATTGATAAATTACTATGGTGGCTCGTATGGTACCAGACTGGGACTTGCCTATCTTATGGAATATGGCAAACATATAAAGCTAATGATTCTAGATGGCAATGCTCGCCCAGATAATAATTTTAAATCGATGATTAAAGATTCTGCTGAAAATATTGAAGTGGTATTTAAACAAATATTTACATTTTGTGCTGAATCGAAAGAGGCTTGCCCCTTGTATGATCCTGAGCATGGTTTAGATTCGGCAGACAACATGATTAGCATGTATAAAAATCTACGGACTAACCTACTCGACAGTATTTTTCCGCCGCTTGCTAAAGATCAATTAACCGCGGACATGTTAGATCAATTATTATTCAGTGTTGTCGGTGGTAATCCTTATGGCGGTCTTAAGGGTTTTATGAAGGCGTTGCATAAAGCCATTATCGATGGTGATCTCAAACCATTAAGATCACAGTATAACGAGTACTTTGGCTATTCTGAAAATAAATACCCGTACAATTACAACAGTGCAGTTACTTCCGCGGTAACTTGTCAAGATTATCAGCAAACTAAGTTCTTGAATAATTTTGTTATGTGGAGATCATTTATGACTCAACTCAATAGTGAATATCCTAACTTTGGTTATGTTCAAGCTTATAATGTATCCTCAATCTGCATTAAACCACTGGCAAAAAATAGCCTCCCAACGCATCCTTTACTGCCTGGGAAACCGATTAAAATACACACAAACAGTCAGACAAAAGTATTGTTGCTAGGAAACAAATATGACCCACAAACTCCATTGAAATGGACACATCAAGTTGCCAGTGTGTTGGGTGAAAACCATATTACTCACACGATGGTGCAGTGGAATGGCACAGGCCATACCACACTCTTTAACATTGCGCCAGTTGGAGGATGTGCCAATAAAATAGTCAACGGTTTTTTAGCTGCAGATACGTTACCAAATAAGCAATATGTTATCTGCAATGATGGGATCAATCCATTTTTACGATAACGTAAA
>JAQCCA010000076.1 GCA_027621155.1 Pseudomonadota bacterium
GAGTTAAAAGAGGCGATTATTAAACGCTACAGCCGCGATTATCAGCTTAATTTCCAACATAATGAGGTGTGTGTAACAACAGGAGCTAAGCATAGCCTATACAATATCTTTAATTGTATTTTAAATGCAGGTGATGAAGTGCTTTTCTTCTCACCCTTTTGGACATCTTATCCTGATATGATTAAGCTTGCGCATGGTAACCCTGTAGTCGTTGAGACAACGCATCACAATGATTTTCAGCCAACGGAGCATGACTTAAAAGCAAAGCTTAGTACCAAAACAAAGGCATTAGTGCTTAATATTCCACACAACCCAACTGGTGCGATATATCATAAAGAAACATTGAAGATGATTGCTCGTGTATTAAAAGATTATCCTGATGTCTGGGTCATTAGTGATGATATTTACGATATGCTTTATTGGGGAGATCGTCCACTGACATTGATTGAAGTGGCTCCTGAGTTGAAATCGCGTTATGCCATTGTTAATGGCGTATCCAAAAGCTATGCAATGGCAGGATGGCGCATTGGCTATATCATCGCGCCTGAGGATATGATCAATATGCTCAAGCGTTATCAGTCACAATCGATGTCATGCGCGTGCTCTATCTCACAATATGCCGCGATAGAAGCGATCAACTTACCAAGATCAGCGCTATTTGAACAGCTAGCAATATATCAAGAACGTGTCAATTTTTGTTATGAGGCATTACAAAACGTGCCAGAGATTGATTGTCTATTACCAAAGACAACCTTTTATTTATTCCCTTATGTGCAACCAATTATTGAGGCATTAGGTTTTAAAGATGATGTGAGTTTTTGTTTGCATTTATTAGAAACCAAGCATTTAGCTGTTATGCCAGGATCCGCATTTGGCGCACCAGGTTACCTACGCCTTAGCTGTGCTGATGAGGTCAGTGTTTTAACAGATGCCATGGGACGATTAGTCGATTATATTAAACAAGAAAGAGTACATGCCAAAGCATTATAAAGAGGATAATGATGAATTATATTGAACTATTAGAGCAGCGCTTTGCTTGCAAGAAATTTGATCCAACACGCAAAATTTCGACCAAAGATAAAGCATTTATTTTAGAAGCAGGGCATTTGTCACCATCATCGTTTGGTTTGGAGCCATGGCAGTAACGAATCTACTCAATGCCGCACAATCTTTGGGCATTAGAAGCTGCCCGATTGAGGGTTTTGAAGCTGAAAATGTCAAAAAAATCCTTGATGAGTATAAACAAATCAATTTTGATGATTTTGATTTCTCAGGTGTGATGTGTGCATTTGGTTATAGTGCTATGGATTTACCAAAAAAGTTTCGTGCTACTTCAACCGAAGTAATTGTTGAAATTTAGCGATCGAATGTGATTTTTTTTTAAACTATTTTTATTTGCTGTGACATCTTAAGCTTTTATTAATTTTGATTATCGATGATGGACAGGTGTTATAACATTCACCCCCATAAAAACGTAAAAATTATTAAAGGAGCACTTAAGATGAAAAAGAACAAATTTTTTAAAGCGATTGCACTGATGTTTATCGGTATTTTCTTAGCAGGTAACTTAGCTGCGGCTTATGCCGGTACCGATTATGTATCAAACTCAAATAAAGCATACAAGCATAGCCTTGTTCAACCAGCTCAAAATACCCCGAGCATACAAATGATGGGCTCAGATGACATGTAATACTGCGTCGTATTAATTAAACGTGTTAGCTAGTGCGTCAATCAGTGATGGATCAGGATTGGTTTCAGGGTTTGGCGCATCACCTGAAGTATCCCAAAACATCGCCCCTTTTAACCCTTGCTGTTTTAGCCAATGTGCTTTGATTTTAACCATTGTTGCCGAATCATACGTAATAAACATCCGTGATAACGGGTTGTAATAATAGCTTTCAACAATTCGATCAAATGGATAGGTAACACCTGAGATTGTATAGCCATTAATGCTCACCTCACCAAAGTTACCAACACTTCTTAATACATTGTTGTTATCACGCACAAGAATATAGGTGTAATCAGATGCTGTGTTAGCAAAGCTTACGCACACTTCATTATCTTTAACATTGGAGAAGCTATCCCCCATGAGACAGTTATACCCTAGACTGCCATCCTCCCACTCACCAGGTCCTGTAACACCTGACTGATAAACGCCAGGAACATGTGCTAATCCAACATCTACTTCTACCCATTGGCGACCATAGAGCGGAATGCCGGCGATGATTTTTTGGTTGCTGACACCTTTGGCATTAAGTGCGGCAACACTGCTGATGAGATTCCATTGCCCTTTAGTTGTCGTATAGTTTGGTGCATCAGTACCCTCTGTGGCAGATAAGGGGGATTGATGTCCCGTGGTACTATCCCAAGTTCCTGCGGCATCATAGGACATGATGTTGATAGAATCAAGATACGGTAGCATCTGACTATAGTGATTAAGGGCGATATTTTCAGGTGCTTGATTGATGGCGATACTTAAATGATAGGTTTTGCCAGTAGTATTACTTAAATTATCAAGCTTTTGACGAACGACTTTAATAAGCTCCACATAGTTGGCAGCATCGCTATATTGTAAGTATTGATCAAGAATTGCTTTGTTTTGTTCATTGGTAATCCCAGCCCCTTGGGCAGCAATAGCCGTATTAGCGGCATTGATATGTTCATTTTGCACACCCCATACAGGAAACTCCCAATCAAGATCAAGCCCGTCCATATTGTATTGCTCAACCAATGCCGTGGCACTATTAGCAAAGGCTAGACGTTTTTGTGGATCAGCAGCAACACTTGGGAAATTGCCAGACCATGTCCAGCCTCCAATAGAGAAAACAGCAATCAAATCGTTGTTATACTGGTTCTTTGCTAGTGCCTTTAACTGTTGAATACGCTCTAGGTTGCCATAAAAAGGTTTGTTATAACCCTCGCCATACCATGTGCCTGCTTTATAGGTGCCATGCGCAGTGGTAACGTCTGTTGTAAAGCGTTTCTCCGTATCGGCATAACCATCACCAAGTGTGACAATACCATTAGCATCAAAGTTTAAAAAAGCATAATAAAGTACATCAAGATCTTTTGCATCTAAGTGGTATATTTGGTGATCGCGTCCATAGGTTCCCCACGTAGGATAATAAGCGCCAACCTCGTAAAAAACATTATCCACTGAATAACTAATCGCAAGATTTTGTGTGCTTGCAGCAGTAACGGTTACATTGTTGGTGTTATTTGCGCTATAGTAGCGATTATTTGCATTATCAAGATAGCCTTGATAGCTAATCGTATAAGTGCCAGGATTAAGACTCAGAGTGACATTGAAGTTATTGGTCATTTGTGAGTTAACAAGATTTGATTCATTATCATAGACACTCACCAAACGTTCAGTGCTGCCACTAGGAAGGTTGTTTAAGGTGATATGAATAACGCCAGCTTCTGCGGCAAGCGCACTGTAATTAAGTGAAACTGGGCTAGTCATGCCACTGTTTATTGAAATGCTCGCCGTTGTTAGTACATAATTGATCCCTTCATATAAAATAGTGGACTCAGCAGAATAGTCATTGCTTGCTAAGGTAACACCTGATGGGCTACGCATTTCCGATAAACTATAGCTGATAACTTCTTGATTTGGTTTAATAAAGTTAACCGTGCCATCGGCTGTTTCAGGAATACCATTTGCTATAAATTGCACAATATTAATTGATGGTATTGGTATTGGTTCAACCTCGGTTTCAAGTACTTCAGGCTCGGTGTTTTCCGTATTTTCTGTGTTTCCTATCGTTTTGTTTTCAGATGATGGTAAAGTTTGGTGGTCTGACTCAGACGTTGGTGTTGATGTTGGTGATGTTTCATTGCTTGCGCCATCAGAGCCGCCACCGCAAGCACTTATGATCAAAGCCGTCAATGTGAGAAAATAAAGTTTAGATAATGTCATGCTGTTCTCCTTAATAATTGCACAGGCAGAGAAAATGATCGCAAAACAATCAAGTAACTGTAACTACAGATTATGAACAGCGGTGTGCGTAATTTATGCATATTGGATAAAAGAGATGAAAAGATAGAAGAGGTAAAAGAGGTAAAAGAGGTAAAAGAGGTAAAAAAGGTAAAGTTTGAAAAACCGACTGAACAAATGCCTGTTTTAAAAATCTCCCGCTATACTTAGGAGCACCGACGCGATGCGTTTGGATTATAAAACCGTAAGGAGATATTTCAATGGATAAGATACTCTGTCAACACGATGACAACATCACAACAATTACGATCAATAATGGTGATAAACGCAATGCTTTTGATAGTGAGATGTCAAAAGCCATCACGCAATTTATTCATGAGGCAAAACGCAAGAAACAGCGTGTGATTGTGCTTAAAGCCAATATTTCGCATGGCATATTTTCAGCAGGGCATGATTTAAATGAACTGACATCAGTCGATGAGATTACTAATGATCCAATGTTTGAAATGTTTGATGCGATGACGGCATCACCTCTACCTATTATTGCCCAAGTTGAAGGTGCTGTTTATGCTGGTGCTTTACATATGCTGATGGTTTGTGACATGGTTTATGCCACCAATGACAGCAAGGTGATTATTACCGCCAATAAAATGGGTGTGCCTTTCTCATTGCGCAATTACCAAAATTGGTTGTCAGTCATGAGTATTCATAAAGCCAAAGAGCTATTTTTTACCGCTAGTAGTATCGATGCTATAGATGCTTATCATGCAGGAATTTTTAATGCTATTTTTAGTGATAGTACATCACTTTCAGCACGTGTTGATGAGGTCTGTCAGGCAATTATTAGTTGTTGTGCTGAAGGGGTTGCTAATAGTAAATTGCAGCTTAATGTGTTGGCTAATGATGTTACGATTAATTATGATGAAGCCGTCGCTATTGAGGAGTCGAGGCATAAAATTTTGAATAGTCCACAGTTTACTAAACGTGTTGAAGCGCTTATCGCTAAGATTCATCATAAGAAATAAAAATGAAAAAATGAAAGATTCAAGGAGAGAAAAATGTCACGCGTATTAGATAATGTATTGGTATTGGATTTTACTCAAGCACTTGCTGGACCTTATTGCACAATGCTCTTGGCTTACAATGGCGCACGAGTCATTAAAATTGAACGTCCAGGAGATGGTGATATGTTGCGCTCAGCGGCTCCCTTCACCAAAGAAGGAACCTCAGTATTTTGGGCATCAGCCAATGCCAATAAAGAAAGTTGTGCGCTGGATTTGAAAAATATACAAGATATTGCATTGATTAAAAAGATCATTCAAAAGGCAGATATTCTTGTGGAGAACTTCAGACCTGGAGTCATGGAAAAATTAGGCTTAGGTTATGAAGAGGTTAAAAAAATTAATCCCAAGATCGTATATACCTCGATCTCAGGTTTTGGTACAACAGGACCAATGGCGCATGCGCCAGGCTTTGATTTGGTGGGTCAAGGCTATTCAGGCATGATGTCAATTAATGGTGATTTAGATAAAGATAGCGGACGCATTGGATTTCCTGTCGGTGATGTCAGTGCTGGGATGTGGGGCTATATGGCAACAATGACTGCGTATTGTGGACGTCTACGTAGTGGAAAAGGTGCTTATGTTGATGTCTCAATGCTCGATGGTTTGTTTGCAATGATGCCTGCTGAAGTGGTGGCTTATACTAAACTCAATGAAATTGAACATTGTAGTGGTAATATTGATCCGGCAGCGGCTCCTTTTGGTGCTATACGTACAAAAGATGGTGCCGTTATTGTGGCTGTTTTAGGAGAAAAGCTTTGGCTAAGTTTTTGTCAGGCAATGAATAAGATGGAGTGGCATGATGATCCTAAGTTTAAAACGGGACCTGATCGCATTAAAAACCGTGCTGATTTACAAGCTTTAGTACAACCACTTTTTAGGCAAAAGACAACGGCAGAATGGCAAAAGATTTTAACCGATGCCGGTATTCCAAATGGTATCGTTAATAATATTAAACAAGCCTGTGAGCTGCCACAGATAAAAGCACGTAATATGCTGGTTAATGCCGGTGATTATATTGTGCCAGGCAATCCAATGAAGATTAATTCAAGTAGTGATTTAAATAAACTCAATAGCCCAGAGGCACTGGGTGCGTCAACAGATAAAATAAGGAAAGAGTTTATTTAATGCGCTAAGAGACTTTGGTTACTGTAAATGAACTGCCTCCACCTTGAAGCGTAATATGCTTAACTTCTTGTTTTGCACCCTCACAATTTAAGGTAATTTCCCAGTCCTTGTTTGCTTCATTATATTTTCTTGGCATGATCGACTTAGCGCCAAGTGACCAAGTCGCTTGGAAGTAGCTAAGTTTAACAGCACCCAATACAACGTCTTTGCAAACATAGTGATGTTGGTGATCTTTGGTTGTAAAAATAAGATCACCGTATAAACCAAGACCTGCTGTATTATCACTCATTTTACTACCAATTGCTTTGCAATTAATATCATCAGTGTCGCATGTGCCACGGATGTTTTTAAGCCAATTAGCGATATCACTATTTTCTAACGCAATATTATACCCAAGATCAATCGTAACCCTTTCCGTATCAACAGTTAGTGTTGGTGGTGTTGCTTAAGGGTACGCGCTTGCAACGATAAATTGTGTTTGCGTTGCATCAAGATCTGTTACTGCAGGGTCAACATAAATCGACACGCTAGAGTTGGCAAAATTGCTGCCAATAAGACTTAAGTTAAGTAAACCAAAGTAGGCGATTCTTGTACTTAATTTTTTAATAATCATGATGAATGTTCCTTGTTACTGTTGAGTTTGATAATTAATCTTTTTGTGCGCAATAAAGTTTGTTTGGTATGTTACAGCTTGTCATTTGCAAAGTTTTTTTGTCATTATCAAAAGCCGCAGCCCATGAATTATCTATTGCTAAAGGGTTGGCAACATTTGCAAAATATTGTGGGTTGTTTGAAGTGCCATCATTTGTCCAGTTGTTGCAATTACTACTTAAGCCAAACACATCATCATATAAGGCAAATCCACTCCAAACATAGCTTTCAGTATCTTTTGCAATAGGATTCTTTAAATTGCCCAAAAAGAGTGTGTTAGGGGCGGCCACGATTTCACCATTTAAATTTAGATAGTATGCTGTTTGATCAAAACCAATATTATCTTTAACGCTGCGCGAAGTATCAGGCAACACTGCTTTGTACTGACCATGCATACCACGAGAGCTTGCTTCGAGCTGACATTTGTCATTAGCACCTTCAACGCCACCTAAATTACCATTAAAGCTCTGCATAGTTATAAAAATAAGGCGTGTTTTTGCTTTAGTCATAGTGGTAGGAAGCTCAGCGCTGTCTTCACTCATATTATCAGCAGATACTTTAATTTTGGCATAAAGTGGATCATTAGCATCATAATCAGTATTAACAATGATTTGACATGATTGATCTGCCGTTAATGTTTCTTGACAAGCTTGAATATCAATGTGCAGCACATCAGCTTGATCACTGCTAAAGCTTAAGTTATTAAGATTACCTTTGCCGATGTTTTTAACCACAATCGTTGCTTTATTGTCGATGTTATTTAACTGAAGCTCGGTTAATGCTGTGCCATCGATTGTTTGAAATTGTGCTTGTCCTTTCTCTCTTTCAATGACTGAAAATACAGTGCTATGATTGTTATCAAGATTGGTGTAAATAGTACCATCTTGAGCCTTAGCATATAGGTTAAATTCATAGGTGCCTGCCTGTGTATCTGGAGTAATCGTCATTATTGGCATTTCACAGCTTTGATGAGGTGCTAATCCCGTTTCGCTTAAGCTAAGACAATTGGTTGAATTAGATAAAGAATAATCTATTTTCTCACCACCGACTCGTTGCACTTGATACGCACCTTGTGTTGATGCTGTTGCTGGGTACCAGTTAAAGTTACCATTGTTGGTGATCTGTGTTGATACCTCAATGCTTTGATCTGTGATCTCAAAGGGGGGGTTATCATTGATTGCAGATAATGTAATGCTGGTATTGGCAACGCTTACTGGAATATTCATTGTCTCAATTATGCCATGATCGTGTTCATACTCTATGATTAATTCGCCTTGACCTTTTGCCGATGCTTGTGCATTAAGCATAACCATGGCATCAGATAGTGGGGGAATATCTGTGATGTTTGCCGTAAGATTAACGTCTGAAATATCGCCCATGATGTTTATGTGATTGATTTTAATCAGGTTATTAGAGGTGTTTTTTAGCGTGATTATATTACTATCTGCTTGTGTGAAATGGATATTAGAGCGATCACCAACAAGTACACGCTTATCATAGGCTAATGCAATATTGGTCTTAGCAATATTACTGGCATCAATGTTAAGAAGATGACCATTGTTGATATTATCTATAAGTTGTGCTTGATGAGTTTCATCTTCAAGAGCAGTTTTTAATTATACCTAGGAAATTCCTCCATCAGGCTATATTCCATATGGCTTTCATGCATGATTGAAATTCGGGCAAAGTTGTTTTATCATGTTGCTGTGTTAAAAGTCATATGGTCAATATCATTGATTGATGTTAAAGGGCATTAAAAATAAGTTTTTCAGATTCAAACAAATTTTCAAAGATGGATTAGATAAATATCTCAAGCATACAAAATATGACACGCCATATATCCGTGATGAAGTTAATAAGATGCTTATTTGTGGTACTGAGGAAGGTGGTTTTGTAGAGTATGGATGTAGTTGCTGCGGTAAAGATAAGCACAGGATCAATATGAGCTGCAAGGGAAAATGCTGCCCACAATGTGGTAAGCGCTATGCAAGAGACAGTATGGAAAAGATAGCCAATCAGATGCTGAGCGTTATATCTTATCGTCAAGTAGTATTAACATTGCCATCTGAATACAGAGAACATTTCAGAAATCATGATGATCAAAGTAATATTTATGCTGCTTTTATGAAGGCTGCTCACTTGTGTATTCGTGAGGTTATTTGCAAGCATTTTAAATCCTGGAATTATGATATTTCGTGCATTGTTTTTATTCATACCCATGGGCGTAATGGAATCTATAATCCGCATCTTCATATACTGCTAGGTGAAGGGGCAATGGAGCTTTCAAATCATGACTGGAAAGAGTTTAAATATATTGATATGAATGAATTACGTAAGACATGGCAAAAGCGTTTATTATCGATGATTCGTAAAAACATGCCTGAATTAAATGAATTGTCTGATGCTTTAGAAGCTGAGCATATCGATGGTTTTTATGCAAACCCTGGTAAAGTAGGTGAGGTGCCAACAGAAAAAACAAAGGGCTTAATACGCTATCTAACTAAATATTTAGCGTCACCACCAATAGGTCTGTCAAGAATCACTAAATATGAAGATTATAAAGTAAGCTATTATTATAAATCGCATCTAACCAAGAGGAATGAATTTGAGAATGTATCTGTTGATGTTTTTTTAGACCGTATGATTCCACATATATTGCCAAAGAACTTTCAGCGAGTAAGATATTATGGTTTACAGGCAACAGCTAAAGTAAAGTTTTGGCGTGAAGTCATTAGTCAAATAGTTGGTGTAGTTATTGATTCTGAGAAAAAAATATTAAATCGAATAAGCTATGCTGACTTTTTTGAAGAAATAACCGGTAGAAACCCTCTGAAATGTAGATGTTGTAGTGAAAAAATGGAGGTGTTTAGAATAGTTC
>JAQCCA010000077.1 GCA_027621155.1 Pseudomonadota bacterium
TTTATATCTCTTTAAACATCTTGGAAACCTTGCTACCAAGGCATTCTCACGAACATTCTCGCTGAGAACAGGAGTAAATTCTACAGATTTTATTTTGGTTGGCAAGCTGTTTTTACAGTTTTTTTAAAGTTTATTTTGATTCGATACAAAGTTGATTTTTTTGTGATCAAAATCGTCTTTTCAATACATGAATTATGCGTTTAAACTTGCCCCCAGCGTTCATTCACACAATATATGATTTTGCACTATACTGGCTTTGGATATCACAAAAATTAATGGAGTAATCATATGCCTGGAATATTAATCGTTTTTTTCCTATTAATTATAAGTGTCATTAGCGCATGGATGCATCGCACAATGGGGATCATATTCTTCTGCGTTTTCCTTATTGCAATGGGACTTGTATTTTTACATCACGCTACAGACCATCTTGGTTTATATTTTTAATGGTAACAGGAGCTTAAACATGCAACAATCAAAAATAAACAACTTCGTCAAGTGCCTCAATGCCATCGAAATACTTGCCATTATCCTTGTCATCGTGATGGCTTTTTCTTTTCAATTTATCTTAGGTGAACTTCCTTGCCCTTTATGCTTACTTCAACGCTTAGGGCTATTGGGTATTGCCTTTGGTTTTTTACTCAATATAAGATATCACGTGCGCCCTGCTCACTATAGCTTATCATTGCTCTCAGCCGTACTAACTTCATTTGTTGCTATGCGCCAAATCGCACTTCACATCAATGACCCGCATGGTTATGGCTCAGCCGTTTTAGGCTTACATATGTATACATGGGTATTTGTGCTTTGCATTATAGCTATTATTTATATTGCTATTGCACTAGGGTTATCATCGCAATATGAAATCAAAGCCAATAAAGATGAAGTCGCAGAAGCCAAAGGCAAGAAAGTAAAAACATTTACTCACATTATCTTTGCACTATTTGTATTTATTATAGCTGCCAATTTAATTTCCACTTTTGCCGAATGCGGATTAAGTGAATGTCCTGACAATCCAGTGGCTTATATGCTCTAATAAATACACATCAGCGCTTCATGCTGTTGTTAATTTCTTAAGATAGCTCGCCATTGGGATGCTGTGTTTTGATTTTTGTTTTAATGCGATTTCATCTTGATCTAAATGCGCTTTTAGCAACATCTCACATTGATGCAGATGACTTTCATATAAAAAGCGTACTGAATTACTTTTACGTAAGCCCTGCGGCGCGCCACTGACTCCTTCAAAAAACCATTTATTAAGTTTGGCGACATCATTGCCCGCGACAATACTAAGCTTTGAAATCGCGCGCGTGATTGCCACATAAAACAAACGGCGCTCACTTTCTATTTCATCATTGGTAGGTGGTTTGTCTTTGAGATTACTAAAAAAGCTTTGCTCTGTCATATCACATAGAATGACATGCTGCCATTGTAAACCTTTTGCTTTATGAATTGAGCTTATAAGCAACCCTCTTTCATCGTGGTTTGATAGATTTGCCTGCACCTGCAAGGCATTAAAATGATCTAAAAACTCGGTGATTGTCTGCTTGGTTTCCAAGCTAAAATTAAGCCACGCATCGGCGACATCACTATCAGTATAGACAGGACTCACTGCCGCTTTTTTTGCCAAATAGCTCGAAAGATCCAGTAGTGTATATAGCATCTTAACGACCGTTGACGCTGGTGTTTTTGGCTTAACATCAAGCATGCTTTGCCAAAGTTCAAGACGTTCTTCAATGCGTGATACTTGATAAAACGGCAGATCATATTGCTGCTTGAAGCTTTGCAATGCCATCATTGGTCTCAATACATTTACACTGAGTAACTCACTTAAAGACTCCAGTTGCGAGATGTTTAGATATAAGTTTGGAAACGATAGCATTTGCATGATTTTTTCTTTACGTACCTGCTCTGGCAATGGCTGAAAATATTTGCCCTTACCCACTAAAGATAAATAGCCAAAAATCGATTGTGTTAATGGCAGCTTAAATACGCTTTGACCACCGGCAATATGGTAATCTAAACCTTCTTGCAAACAAGATAGCTCTAACAGCACGCCTGAGCTATATTTTCTGACTAAAACTGTAATATCTTCAAGCTTATATTCATCATCACGAATGCTTTTCGCAACCTCTTGAATCAGTAACTTTAATTTATTTTTACTGATGATATTCACATCGGTTTTTTTCGCCGCTTCAGGTGCTGAGAAGCATAATGTTTTTAATCGTTGTTTATTATGTTGAATTACTTCATTTGCCATTACTGACAACAAATGCCCATAACGAAAGGTTAGTGATAGAGTATATGTTTTAGCATTTTTGAAATCTTGCGCAAAACCCTTAAGCATATAAAAGGGTCGCGAACCTCGCCATTCATAAATTGTTTGATCGATATCACCAACTGCCATTACTGACTGCGCATTACTTGAAATCAATTTAAGCAATGATTGCTGCACATCATTAATATCTTGATACTCGTCAACTATGACATAGCGATAGCGGTTACCAAAGCGCGCGGCTAGCATTTTATTAGCACTCAATACTTTCATAGGCTCATACAACAAGTCATCAAATGTCCGCCCGCGATAATGTGCTCTTAGCTGTTCATAGAAACGAAAAAAGCTTTCAACTTTACCTTGCTCAGACGGCTCTATCTGCTTAAGCATTTTTTTAAGATCCAAGCTTGATTTTAAAAGCCCGATATATTGTTGATAACGATCAATAACCTCCGGCGTTATTGGTTCCTTTTCATTAAGTAGCTGATTGGTTTTCTGCAGTGCTTCTCGCACTAGCTTCTCAAGTGTACTTTTCCTATCGATTAATTGTGCTGCTGGCAATAGTCCTTTTTTCTCTAAGAAACTTACCGTTTTAAGCCCCAACGCATGAAAAGTTTTAATATCTATCACTGCATTCATGTTGAGCGCGTTTAATCTTCGCGTAAAGTCATTCGCTGCAGATTTATTAAACATAAGCACCAAAATTTCATTGGGATTCACCGCATTTTTTAGTAAAAACTCAATGCGAGCAATTAAGGTTTGTGTCTTACCACTACCAGCAACTGCAGAGACTAATGCATGCTGAGATAGATTATGCTCAATAATCGCCTGTTGTTCAGGGGTATAGCAAATGGTTGTCGTCTTATTATTCATCAGTTAATACTTTTTCGCTTTTTATATTTCACGCTCCTTTCGCTAATGCTAACAAGCCTACCAGTTATTAAAAAAGTGAATGATTTGAATGATATTAACAAGAATGCAGCGATATGTTTTATTGCCATAGAAATGTCGCTAAATAAGCAGTGCAAGTAACTTGCTAAAGTTAAGGTTTTTTTCTCTTTCACAAAAGAACGCATAGCATACAACATGAGACAAAAAATAAAGATAGCTAAAACCCAACTAACAAAATAAGCAAACGCAATGCGATATGCCCCCAAGTAGATATAACTTAAATAGGTGATCAATAGCAATATCAGCAAAACCGCTGCACTCTTAACAATAGTCACAAATAAGGCTCCTGTTAACAATAGACTCGCATTGTAACTAAGTTTTTGGTAATGAAACAGTAATTCCCATTACATGTAAGCAAGTTATTACAACGAAAGGTGTGACGTTATCTTCCATAGAAAGCAGCAAGATAACAACGTTTTTTCTTGTTACCTATATGTTACCTGCAGTTTGAATTTTATTTTGAAAGCTTCGCAATTAAATTCTCTGTAAAGCTTATGGGAAAAGGATTTAAAGATGGTGGGCCCTGCAGGACTCGAACCTGCGACCAACGGATTATGAGTCCGCTGCTCTAACCAACTGAGCTAAGAGCCCTTAAACTTCCGGCTATTTTAGCCCATCATCTTAGTTTTGCAAGCATAATTCTGCTGTTTCCCACGCTGTTGTGACGAAAACTGGGTAATTCTGGTTCATACTGCCTAAAAGTGTGTTTATACTAGGTGGCTAACGAGGTTTCTCAACAAGGTTAAATCAATGCATTCATTACATACGCTCTCATCAGCACGCTTACATTTTTCTGCCCACTTCGATGAAAATCATCATAATGCAGATCTCATTATTGCGATTGCTGATAATGAAACACAATGGCAAAACTTACCTTCAGGTGAGCTTCTTTACTCACGCAAACAATCTCAAGCGCCTAAATGCAAAAAGGGCTACCACACACAGCTACCCAATGCCAAAGGCACACACATTATCATCAAAGAAAATGTTGGCGAATGTGAGCTTTATTTATGGCTTAAAGATTTATCTGAGCTGGTTAAGAGTGCAAATATTACCAAGGCTAAGAATATTGTTTTTCTTGCTGAGAATGCTAGCGAATCAACCGCTGATGCGTGTATGCGCACACTATTAGCACACACTGAAGAGATGCCTAATTATAAGCGCGAACATAAAGCACCGGAAGTTAGCATTGAAATCATTGGTGATTATAGCGAAAGTGATTTTCTTGATGTACTTGCGAAGCATAAAGGTAATGCACTGGCGCGTCGCCTAACTATTTTCCCTACTAATTACTTAACCCCGCAGATCTATATCAATCTACTGGAAGATATTGCCAAACGCGAAGATTGGCAATACACACTTTATGACAAAGAAAGCTTGGCTGAAATGGGTGCTGGTGCCTTTAGTGCGGTGGCACGTGCCTCCGAAGTTGCAGGCATTGTAAAGCTAACGTATACGCCTAAAGATTTTAACAAAACAATCGCGCTTGTTGGCAAGGGGATTTGTTTTGACACCGGAGGTGTTAGCTTAAAACAGCCACAATATATGTATGGCATGAATGACGATATGATGGGCAGTGCGGTTGCTGTTGGTAGCTTACTGTCGTTAAGCCTTTTGCAAGTCCCTTATCAAGTACATTGTTACCTTGCAATTACCAACAATAACATTGGTGAACGCGCTTTCCTGCCCAATGAAGTCGTCACCGCATTAAATGGTAAAACCATTGAAGTGGTTGATACCGATGCTGAAGGGCGTATGGCGCTATCTGATGCCTTGTCTTTAGCAAGTCAAGACAAACCTGAGCTAATTATTGATTATGCAACATTAACTGGTGCTGCGGTACGCGCATTGGGCACTGAGTATTCTGCAATTTTCAGTAACAATTATGACTGGCAACCAAACTTAGTTAAATATGGCGCCAAATGCGCTGAAAAAGTTTGGCCGTTTCCAATGGATAAGCATTATCTCAAAGCGCTTGACTCTGATATTGCTGATTTAAAACAATGTTATGTTACTGGCAATGCCGATCATATTTTGGCAGCTAAATTCTTGCAGCAATTTGTTGGCAAAGACATTCGCTGGTTACATATGGATCTCACTTCATGTCGCCATAAAGATGGGCTAGCACCAATACCGACTGACATTAGTGGTGTTGGGGTTTGGTATACCTGTGAGCTTGTTGAGCAATTCTTAGCTTAATAAAATTACGGCATTTATCACCTCCCCACTTGCACGAGAGATCGTACACTAAGATGCACGAGTGAAGGGGGTTAAAACTCAACTTAATTTTTATCAACTACTTAATGCGCCTCATCCCAGTTATTACCAACACCGACATCAACAATAAGCGGCACTTGCAATAAAGCCGCTGACTCCATAAATTGCTTAATTTCTTTACTGATTTTTTCCACCTGATCATCTTTGACTTCAAATACTAGCTCATCATGCACCTGCATAATCATTCTGGCATCAATATTCTCTTTGATAATCCACTCATCAATTAAAATCATCGCGCGTTTGATAATATCAGCCGCTGATCCTTGCATCGGCGCATTGATTGCCACGCGTTCTGCTGCGCGTTTTTTTGCCATATTACGCGAATTAATCTCTGGCAAATGTAAACGCCTACCAAAAATCGTCTCAACAAAGCCATGCTGCATAGCATAGGCTTTGGCATCTTCCATATAACGCTTAACCCCAGGATAACGCGCAAAATAGATATCAAAATACTCTTGTGCTTCACCACGTGGAATGCCTAATTGCTTTGCCAAACCAAATGCACCCATGCCATAGATTAAGCCAAAGTTAACTGCCTTGGCTTGACGACGCTGCTCGGGTGTTACGTCATCCGCTTTAATCCCTAATGTCTCAGCAGCCGTTGCCCGATGCACATCTAAGCCTTGCTGAAAAGCGTGAAGCAGATTAGGATCTTGCGATAAATGCGCGATGATTCTTAACTCCACTTGTGAGTAATCCGCAGCTAGAATCTTATAGCCTTTCTCTGCGATAAATGCCTTTCTAATCTCGCGACCCACACTTGAACGAATTGGAATATTTTGCAGATTAGGCTCAGTTGATGACAAACGCCCCGTGCTTGTTACTGCTTGCTGATAGGAAGTGTGCACCCGTGATGTCTTACTATTGATCATTAGTGGCAGCTTATCGGTATAGGTTGTTTTTAATTTCACTAAATGGCGATGCTCCATAATAAGCTTAGGCAAGTCATAAATCTCTGCCAATTCCTGAAGTGCATCCTCAGCAGTTGAAGCCTGTCCACCTTGTGTTTTTTTCAAGATTGGCAAACCCATCTTATCATAGAGGATCTCTCGCAATTGCTTGGGTGAAGACAAGTTAAACGTCTCTCCGGCTAACTCAATACACTCTTTTTCTAACTGAGCTATTTTTTCTGTGAGTGACAAACTTTGCGTTTTTAATAAATCGGAATCTACTTTAACACCGATACGCTCCATGCGATCAATGACAAAGCTTACCGGCAACTCTTCTTTAGTATATAACTCGCGCAAACTGTCTACACACTTCAACTCACCCCAAATACGATCATGCAAACGATAGGTAATATCGGCATCCTCCGCGGCATAAAACCCCGCTTTTGTAATATCGATCTGGTTAAAAGTTAGTTGATTTTTACCCTTACCTGCCAACTCCTCAAAGCTCACTGTTTTAACACCTAGATAATAGTTAGCTAACGAATCCATGTCATGCCGTGTCGCCGAGCTGTTTAATACATAGGATTCAAGCATCGTATCATACTTGACACCTTTGACATTAATGCCAACAGTAGTTAAAACTTTTAAATCAAATTTGGCATTTTGTGCAATTTTAGCCACTTGACCATCTTCTAAAATTGGTTTTACTTTATTAACAACCCAATCTAGTGCTAATTGTGTTGGTGCATTGTCATAATCATGCTGCAGTGGAATATAGATCGCATGATGTGGCTTTAAGGCAAATGAGATGCCAACAAGACGCACATTAAAAGTATCTAATGAGTCTGTTTCAGTATCAAAAGCAAAGACTTTCGCTTTTGCGAGCTCAGCATAAAAGGTATTGAAATCTTCTTCTGTTAAAATAATCTGATAGTTTAAGGTTGATTGAGCATCAATAGGCTCCACTGGAGTCTGTTGCGCATCAGACACAATGTTTGCTTCATGCTCAAGCTCACGCAACCAGCCTTTAAATTCATATTGTGTAAACGCCTTCTTAAGATAATCAACATCCGGCTTAACACAGTGCATATCTTGAACTGTATATGGTAGATCTAGATCACATTTAATCGTAGCTAGTTGATAAGATAGTGGTAAAAAGTCAATACTATCTCTTAGATTCTCACCAACCTTACCCGATATTTTATCGGCATTTTCGATAACACCTTGTAAGCTTTGATATTCTGCTAGCCACTTTACTGCTGTTTTTGGCCCCACTTTTGGCACACCGGGAATATTGTCTGAGGTATCCCCCATCAACGCCAAGTAATCAATAATTTGCTCAGGTGTGACTCCAAATTTGGCAATGACTTTCTCGCGATCGGTGATTTCATTTTTCATTGTATCCATCAAAGTGATATGTTCATCAACCAGTTGCGCCATATCTTTATCACCCGTTGAGATAACCACTTCATGCCCTTCATTGGCAAAGCGCTTAGCCAATGTACCAATAACATCATCAGCTTCAACCGCATCGATAACAATCAGTGGAAATCCAAGCTTTTGCACCATCTCATGCACAGGAGAGATTTGCACTCTAAGCTCGTCTGCCATTGCCTTACGATTGGCTTTATATTGAGGATATAAATCATGTCTAAAATTCTTACCCTTAGCATCAAAGACCACAGCAATGTGATCTGTTTGTAATTGATGAGGAAGTTTCTTTAACATATTAATAACACCAAAGATAGCTCCAGTGGGCTCTCCTTGACTATTAGTTAATTGTGGCAAGGCATGAAATGCACGAAACAGATAAGAGGATCCATCTACAAGGACGATTTTTTGAGTGTTTGACATAGAATATTTCTAAATAACTAAAGTTAGAAATATCATAACGCACCCACTTCCTTATGGGCACTCTTTTTACATAAAAAATTAATCCGCCTTGCGACGTAGGAAAGTAGGAATATCTAAATACTCATTATCTGATTCAGCCGCTACTTTTTGCTCTTTTTCGACTTCTTGCGCTTCAAATGATGGCGCTTGACGTCTTAAGGTATTATTTGAGTTAAAGGCGTTATTTTCTGGCGCTTTAAATGACACATTTTGGCGTCCATAAGGGCTTGCTGGCTTTTGACCTGCCGCCCCACTGACAAAGATTGCATTACCACCTGCCGTTTCAAGCCCAGTCACAACGATAGTTACACGCAACTCATCAGACATATCCTGATCAATCACCGTACCAACAACAACGGTTGCTTGATCTGAAGTAAAGGCTTTAATCACATCGCCAACTTCTTCAAACTCACCAATAGACATATCCATACCTGCCGTGATATTAACAAGCACACCTTTAGCACCTGCTAAATTCACATCTTCTAATAATGGACTTGCCACAGCGGCTTCCGCTGCCTCGCGTGCACGATTTTCACCAGATGCTGTTGCTGTACCCATCATTGCCACACCCATTGCTGACATTACAGTTCTCACATCTGCAAAGTCGACGTTGATCAAACCTGGGCGTGTGATCAATTCAGCAATACCTTGTACCGCACCTTGCAATACGCCATTAGCTGCTTTAAACGCATCTAATAAACTAATGTTTTTACCCAACACACTCAATAGCTTAGCATTAGGAATGGTAATCAATGAGTCAACACTTTGTGATAACTCGCTAATACCATACTCAGCCAATTGCATTCTGCGACGCCCTTCAAATGGGAATGGTTTAGTCACAACTGCCACGGTTAAAATACCCATTTCTTTAGCAACTTCAGCGATCACAGGAGCCGCCCCTGTTCCAGTACCACCACCCATACCAGCAGTAATAAATACCATATCAGCACCTTCTAGTGCTTGCTGAATACGCGCACGATCTTCTTGTGCTGCGCGTTTACCGACTTCAGGATTGGCACCCGCACCTAGACCTTTTGTCAGTTCATTACCGATTTGAATCGCATGACGAGCACTTGAATTTTTAAGCGCTTGTGAGTCAGTGTTGGCACAAATAAACTCAACACCTTCAATATTTTGCGTCAACATATGCTCAACGGCGTTACCGCCACCGCCGCCAACACCAATGACTTTAATAACGGCATTGTCTGTCAACGATTCTGAAATTTCAAACATGTAATGTACTCCTTTTATGAAACTATATTTTAATTTTTAATTTTTATACTTTTT
>JAQCCA010000078.1 GCA_027621155.1 Pseudomonadota bacterium
GCCATCTATGAAGAAGAACGTCTGAAACTTGGTATTAGCATAAAACAGCCCTTGGGCATTATGGTAGAAGTTCCAAGTGTTGTCTTTCAAGCAGAGCTGTTTGCCAAAGAAGTTGATTTTATGTCGATTGGCACCAATGATTTGACACAATATCTTTTAGCAATGGATCGTGAGCATGATGCGCTTGCCGCTGAGATTGATCATTTACATCCTGCGGTTATTCATGCCATTAATAAGGTCAATATTGCCGCACAAAAACACAATACTAAGCTATCCATTTGTGGCTTAATGGCTGCAGATCAAGAAGCATTAGCAATACTCATTGGCTTAGGCATTAAGCATTTATCAATGCGCAGCAATATGCTCGCTGAGAATAAAGCTTTGATTCGTCGACTTAAGCTCACTGATTGCCAAAAGCTAGCGCAACAAGCTTTAACACTTGAATCAGCTGAAGCCGTGAGAATACTTGTACGTCAACAAATTAGTTTTAATGAGGGAGGAA
Source organism: Pseudomonadota bacterium (assembly GCA_027621155.1). GTDB lineage: Bacteria > Pseudomonadota > Gammaproteobacteria > Francisellales > Francisellaceae > Caedibacter. Next base: position 503 of record JAQCCA010000078.1, read on the forward strand.
ACTAATGGCTAAGAAATTTAACTTTCAAAATTTGCAACAACTTGGTCGCGCATTAATGCTGCCAATTGCAGTATTACCGGTTGCTGGTATTTTACTGCGATTTGGACAACCTGACCTACTCAACATCAAAGCCATTGCTGATGCTGGTAATGCTATCTTTGCCCACTTACCACTTTTATTTGCTGTAGGTGTAGCCCTTGGCTTTGCTAAGAAGAACCATGGTGCCGCTGCCCTTGCCGCTGTCGTTGGTTTCTTTATTATGAATAGTGTTATCAACACCATTGATACCGGCGTTAATACGGGTGTGCTTGGTGGTATTGTCATCGGTATTGTTGCCGGAATGCTTTATAACCGCTTTTATGAAATCAAACTTCCCGAATACCTCGCATTTTTTGGTGGCAAACGTTTTGTCCCAATTATTACCGGACTTACTGCGGTATTGCTGGGTTTTCTCTTTGGCTATATCTGGCCTCCGATTCAAGAAGGCATTAACGCCTTTGGCAATTGGTTAATTGGTTCAGGCTCGATTGGTTTGTTCCTCTATGGTGTTTTTAACCGTATTTTATTGATGTTTGGTTTACATCATATCTTAAACAATCTCGTGTGGTTTCAATTTGGTTCATTTCATGGTGCTGCTGGCGTTGTTCATGGCGATATTGCACGCTTTATGGCAGGTGATCCAACAGCTGGCGCGTTTATGGCAGGGTTCTTCCCCATTATGATGTTTGGCTTACCTGCAGCTTGCTTTGCGATGTATCGCCATGCCCATAGTCACAAGCAAAAGGCTGTTGCTGGTATGCTGTTTTCTATCGCATTAACTGCCTTTTTAACTGGGGTGACTGAGCCGATTGAATATAGCTTTATGTTTTTGGCACCCGTTTTATATATCATACATGCTTTACTTACCGGTATTTCAATGGTGGTTATGTATGTGCTAGGTGTCAAACTCGGGTTTACCTTTTCAGCAGGACTCATTGACTATGTGCTTTTCTTTAAGATGGACACACATCCGTGGTTATTACTCCCTGTCGGTGCCGTAACTGCTGCTGTTTATTACTTCTTATTTAGTTTCTTCATTAAGAAGTTTAACCTGTTAACCATTGGTCGCGAAGTCGATGAAATTGTTGAAGAAGATGACAAAAAAGCGTCTCAATTAACCGAGTCACGTGCACTTAATTTTATTGGTGCATTGGGTGGCAAAAATAACTTAGATAATATCGATGCTTGCACGACACGCTTACGTTTACAAGTCAAAGACAGTAATAACATCAATCAAGCACTACTTAAAAAGCTTGGTGCACTAGGCATTGTCATACCTGACAGTAAAACCGTCCAAGTCATCCTAGGACCTGAGGCAGATTTAATCGCAGGTGAGATGAATGAAGCTTTACCACAAGCTACTGATATATCATTTACTAATACAGACAAAAATAAAGCAAACAATCACACCCCAAAAACTACAAAAACAGTAACCCAAGAAACCAAGCGCTATGACATCAATGCTATTGTTAATGCACTTGGTGGTCATGATAATATTATTAATATCAGCATGTGTTCGTTAACACGACTTGATATCGAGCTTAAAACTGTTGAAAAAGCAAACTCAAGCAAGTTATTTACACTTGGCATTGATGGCTGTATTACGTTGGATAAACACTTAGTACAGCTACTGGTAATGCAATCTCCTGAGACACTGTTAACCGAGTTAAATGCTGTTTCCAGTCATTGATGATCTAGATCATTTATTAAACTTTGCTGTCGTTGGCATACGTCGACCAATACCAAATGGGCGGCGTTGAATAAATAAAATCTGTGGCGCTTGTTTACGTTTAAACTCCGCTAATTCTACCAAACGGTAAATTCTTTTTTGTTCAGCTAAATCTACTTCAGCAAGAATATGCTCTAAGCGCTTTATTTCATCATCTGCCAATAAATCACGCTCTAGATATAGCTTAAGCATCGCATCAAGATGATCATAATCTGGCAAACTATCAGAATCCTTTTGCCCTTCGGATAATTCAGCCGACGGTGCTTTATCGATAATGCTTTGCGGGATCAGCTCACCATATGCTTGATTAATATAATTTGATAAGGCATAAACATCATTCTTATATAAATCACCAATGCAATTTAGTGCACCACACATATCACCATAAAGTGTCGCATAACCGACGGCAAGCTCACTCTTGTTACCCGTTGTTAGCATTAAAAGCCCTGTGTCATTGGAGTACTCCATGACAATTCGCCCACGAATACGTGCTTGCATATTTTCTTTGGTCAGCTTTTTAGGTTCAGTTCCAAAGGCTTTGCTAAAGTTTGCACAGGTGAGTAAAAACTCCTCTTTAATTTCACGCGTAAAAAGTTCAATTCCCAAATTTTGACATAATTCAACTGAATCGCTTACCGAGCCTTCTGAGGAATACACAGAAGGCATCGTAATCGCTTTGACATTATTTTTACCTAAGCTCAAAGTAGCAATCGCCAAAGTTAATGCACTATCAATGCCTCCAGATGATCCAACAACCACACCCTTAAATCCACATTTATGCACATAATCCTTTAAACCACATATCAGTTGTTGTAAAACAAATGCCTGAAGGTTGTCTTGATATGGTGCTTTAAAGATTGCTTGTGGTAAGCTCTCAAGATCAATGCTAAAACTTGCCTCTTTAAAGCTCTCTGCTAATGCAATAAGCTCTGAGTTGGCATTACACACAAAACTCGCACCATCATATACTAGCTCATCATAGCCACCAACTTGTGAGCTATAGATCACAGAAGCTTTAATTTTTCTGGTGATATTTTTCGCAATCTGTAAACGCTGTTGAAACTTGCCAAACATCGAAGGAGAAGCATTTAATACAATTAAAGCATCAAGGTTTTGAGGTAAATTATCAATAGGGTTTGTTAAATAACCCTGATGATTGTCATGCCAAATGTCTTCACAAATCAAAATAGCTAAATGTTGACCTTTAAACTTGAAGCTTAGCTCTTTATTTTGTCCAGCAATAAAGTGCCTTGTCTCATCAAAAACTCCATAGCTTGGAATAAGCTGTTTGTGATAACAATGAATAATCCCACCTTCGGCAATGACAAGTGCACTATTGTGAAATTTTTTAAGCCCTTTTATTGCTGTTGCCGCACCTATTACTACCGCTGTATCAAGCGCTTTTGTAAGCGTTTTAATCTTATCAATGATCTGATTTTGTCTGTTGATTACTTCATCATAAGTCAATAAATCATAGGGATAATAACCGCTGATACAAAGCTCAGAGAATATGATTAAATCTGCTATTTTGTGCTCATGCATCGCGCGCGAAATTTTTTCAAAGTTATGCGTGAAATCAGCAACAGTGTAATTTAATTGAACGACTGAAATTTTCATCTAATTCCTTTCATTTCCTTAAGATTTTAAGCGAATACCACGTGATAGCAAATAACATGCCAAGCTATAAAGAATAGCGATTAATAGCACGATGGCAACTAAAGCAACCACTGGGTTGACAGATGAATAGCCAATAAATGCGTAACGCACAAAATCAACAATATAGAATAACGGATTATATTGCGCGATATGTTGCCAAAATGGTGGTAATGCGCTCAAACCATAAAACACGCCACCAAGATAAATCAATGGTGTTAGCACAAAGGTAGGAAAAATAGTCGTATCATCAAAGCTTTGCGAAAAAATACCATTTAACAGTCCGCCTAGTGAAAACAAAGTACCGCATAAAATAAATGATAATAGGATTAGCAGTAACCCACTAAAGCCAATGGAAATCCCACCAAATAATCCTGCGACAATCGTCACCATCACCCCAACAAAAAAGCCACGTGCAACACCACCTGAGACATAGCCCAGAATAATTAAATGATTGGTTGCCGGAGATACCAAAAGCTCTTGAATCGAGTGATTAAAGCGCGCGCCATAAAACGAGCCAACGACATTGGCATATGAGTTATTAATAACTGCCATAATTACAAGACCAGGTGTAATAAAGTGCATATAACCAAAACCATCCATCGTGCCAACGCGCGCACCAACCACTTTCCCAAAAATTAAAAAATACAAACTAATGGTAATTGCCGAAGGCAATAAGGTTTGCGGCCAAATGCGTAGCACACGCACCACTTCTTTTCTTAATATTGTGTAATAAATGATCCAGTATTCTTTAAATGTCATCTTTCCCACCTATGCCTTATTTCTTGCGACATCAATAAACAGTTTTTCCAGTTTATTTGTTTTTGTCTTAACACTTAATACATCAATATTCTGCTGACTTAAATCAGCAAATAATTGATTCAATGTCACACTTTTATCGACTTCAATTTCCAAAGTATTTGAATCAACTAACTGACACTGCCCGTATTCACATTGCATCTGTGACTGTGTTATTGGCTCTTTCAAATCAAAAATATACGTCTCTTTTTCCACTGATCTTAACAGTGTTTTCATATCTGAACTTGTGTGCAATTTACCCTGATGAATCAACGCAATGCGATTACACATGCTCTCAGCTTCTTCAAGATAATGTGTCGTTAAGATAATGGTTAAGCCTTCTTTATTTAGCGCACGCATTTGCTCCCATAGTGATTGACGTAATTCAACATCAACCCCTGCCGTTGGCTCATCCAAGATCAATACTTTGGGTTTATGAATAAGTGCACGCGCCACCATCAAGCGACGTTTCATACCACCAGATAAGAAGCGTACTTGCTCATCCTTTTTATCCCACAACGCCATGTCTCTTAACAGCTTTTCAGCATAAGGTTTGGTTGCCTCTCGGTCTATGCCAAAGTAGCCTGCTTGTGTTAACAAGATTTGCATCGGTGTTTCAAAGATATTTAAATTCACCTCTTGTGGCATAACCCCCAAATGCTTGCGTGCCATAAAGGGCGATTTCAGCGTATCATAGCCGCAAACTTCAATGCTGCCGCTAGTTTTATTGACAAGCGCTGAAATCATCCCCAATGTAGTTGACTTACCCGCACCATTAGGTCCCAATAAGGCAAAGAAATCTCCCGGATATACGTCAAAACTGACATCTTTTACCGCATGAAAGCCACCTTTGTATATCTTATTGACATTCACCAAAGACAGCGCTTTTGTATAACTCATCGTAAACTCGATTATTAATTATAGATAGCTTTGCATTGTAACAGACAATTTGTAACTGACTAGAGATACGTGCTTTTTTATAAAACTGATTTTAATGTGGCTTCATTAAATACTTTCTTATCAACCTTCAGGTAGGCTGCACCCTCTTCCAAACACACCATTGCCTCTTCAACACCTGGCAAATTCAGAATGCTTTGTTGTAGCGCCTTAGCATCGATATGCTGAGTTTTACTCATACTATATAGCTTAGAGCTTAATTGTTTTGGTTTTTGCATCGTTATAGCGATCACAATCCACAACACACCTAACAGACCATTAAAAATAAAAATACCCTGTATACCAAAGTGATGCATTATCACACCACCTAATACGCCACCAAAAAATATGCCAAAGAACTGCGCACTAGAGTAAACGCCCATTGCCGTACCTTTGCTGCTAATTGGTGCCATTTTTGAAATAAGCGATGGAAGCGCTGCTTCAAGTAAGGTAAAGCTTGCAAAATATAATACTAATAAAAGACTCATCACAATGACATGATGATCAAATTCATACAGTAAGAACTGCATCGCTGTGAGAATGATGATTGCACCAACAAAAACAGGTTTCATCAAGTTTTTAGTCTCGGCAATAATGATAAACGGTACCATGAGAAAAAATGAAATAAATAGCACAGGCAGATAGATAATCCACTGCTTATCAATACTCACGCCAATATAGTCAATTAAAATAACTGGAATAGCTAGAAACAATGCCGTTAACATCGCATGCAAGCTAAAGATACCATAGTTTAAACGCAATAATTCAGATCTTTTCAATACACTCTTGATTTGACTAGGCGTTGTTTCAGATCCTTTATGAAAAATAATTTTTGTTGGCGTTGGCACACCATAAATTAAGATAACAATACCAATAGCACCTAAGAATGCTGTCAACCAAAAGATACCAGACAAACCAATCCATGTATTTAAAATGGGACCTAGCACCATTGCTCCAATAAAGGACAAACCAATGGTCATACCAATCACTGACATCGCTTTCATGCGGTTTTCTTCTTTGGTCGTATCGGCAACTAAAGCGGTAAGTGTACTACCTATAGCACCTGCTCCTTGTAAAGCGCGACCAATAATAATGCCATAGATTGTATGTGACATTGCAGCGATAACGCTACCAATAATAAATACAATTAAACCAAATAAAATCACGGGCTTTCGTCCATACTTATCGGATAGCACACCCAAAACAATCTGTAATAATGCTTGCGTTAAGCCATAAATACCCAACGCCACACCAATTAATGTTGGCGTTGCATCGATAATCTTATCCGCATAAAGACTAAAAATAGGCAAAATAATAAAAAGACCCAGCATTCTAAACGCATAAATACTGGCAATACTTAAGGTGGATTTCTTTTCTGATTTTAACAACATAGTTAAACCTCAATATGACTAAATGTTAACGGATATCCCCAAGTCTCCAAAAAGTGCAAAAAGTAGTTTGTAGGCAATAAAGCTCATCACCATACAGCATGGTAGAGTTAAAAGCCAAGCAGTCGCCATTGTCCTTACCACACGCCAATTAACGCCGCCACTTTCAGGATAGCCAGCCCCCATAATTGAACCTGAAGCGGCTTGTGTTGTACTCACTGGCAAACCTAAATGTGAGGCGCCTAGGATCAATAAGCCTGAGCTCATCTCAGCGGCAAAACCGTTCGCTGGACCGATTTTGGCAACACGTGTGGTTAATGTCTTAATAATGCGCATCCCACCGGATAACGTACCAAGTGCCATGGTTAATGCACACAAGCAAATCACCCATACAGGAATCTGTGAAACCGTTGACACCATCCCAAAGCTAAATAATGCCAAGGTAATAATCGACATCGTTTTTTGAGCATCGTTTGAACCATGACTTAAAGCTAATAAGCTACTAGAGATCACCTGCATCTCACGAATACGTGCATTTGATTTGCGTGGTGTTTTACGCTTACTTAAGATTCTAAATAGAATAACCACTAGGATAAGTGCTAGGAAAAATGCCAAAATAGGTGACAGTATCATCGGCACAATGATTTTACCAACCAAAATACGATAATGAATCGTGTGTACATTACTTGCGGCAATAGCAGCACCCACCAAAGATCCAATTAGCGCATGTGATGAACTTGATGGAATACCGAAATACCACGTAAACAGATTCCAGCTAATCGCAGCGAACAATGCAGCAATTAAAACCAAATGCGTAATGACATTTGCGTCAACCAATCCTTTGCTAATCGTTGTCGCAACAGCAGTGCCAATAAACGCACCGACAAAGTTAAAAATTGCAGCAAGAATAATTGCCTGATAAGGTGACAGTGATTTTGAAGCGATCGGCGTTGCTACGACATTAGCAACATCATGAAAACCATTAATAAATTCGAAAAATAATGCAATGATGATAATACTAATAAGAACTATCATAACACTTAGATTTCCTTCACATAAATGCGCATCACGGAATCACACAAGGTTGCACTGGTGTCAACTGCAGATTCTACGGCTTTGAATACTTCCTTAAGTTTGATCGTTGTCAATGTATCATACTCAGCTTTTTTAATCTGATCAATCGCATCACCCAAGTCTTCAACGACATTTTCATCAAGCTCTGTTGCGCGTTGTGAGGCAAGTTTAAGCTTTTCACCATTCTTATTTTTAAATGCAATCAACAAGTCACACAATGATTTTGTGATTTCTTGTAAGGTCACCACACTTCTAATCAAGCAATCATCCACCTTACTATCAATTGCATAAATTTGCATTTTTTTATTGATTTTAATAATGCGTTTGGTCAGCTTCAGCATAATTCCTGAAAGATGGAAAATATCCCCACGATCAATTGGTGTAATAAACTGCTCATTTAGCTCAACAATGATTTTTTTGTTAATATCCACAGCATTTTGGCGTTGTTGACGTAATCTTACCATTAGCTCTGAGGCTTTATAGTCATTTTCTTCATTAACAATATCCACTAGAAGTGATGCTGACAGATGCACATTTTGAGCAGCCTCAACAAATAGATCAAAAAAAACTTCCCCACGTGATGGAATTAAAGATTTGATAATTTTTCGCAACATAAGCGCATTTTCTTAAAACCTTTCAGGTATCGCCATAATAATCGTATTGACGTAAAACACAACCTTAAACTTTATTTTTTACAAGATCGTCTATATCGCTTGTGAGTCATTCCAACAAATCCACCAATGCGATCTCAATATATGGATATTTAAACATAAACCCTTTTTCTTGTAAGTATTTCGCTGAGATATTGTGTGATGAAAGCAGCAGTTCCTTGCCCATTTGCCCAAACATTAATCTCACCAACCATTGCGGCAAAACCAAATAACAGGGTTTGTTAAGCGCTTTTGCCAACGCCTTAATAAATTCTCTCTGGCTACAGGCATTACCCGAGGTAATATTGATAGTAGTATTTATGCACTTTTGCTCAAGGATAAAAACCATTGCCTGACACAGATCGTCAACATGCACCCATGACATCATTTGTTGACCATTGCCAATTATTGCGCCTAATCCCCTTTTGGTAGTTTGTAGCAGTTTATCAAGCATACCACCCTGACCAAGCACGACACCAAAGCGCACAATGGTTTTGCGGCGTAAACGCGCGCGATTGACCACCGCCTCCCACTGATTCACAACATATTGACAAAAGCCACTATTTGCCTTCGTTCTTTGGATAATATGTGTTTCATCTTGTTCTTTGAGAGAAAAGGGATAAAAGCCAATCGCACTGGCATTAATCAACCACACATCGTTATCAGCAATAAGTTTAATTAAGCGCTCAGTTGGTTCAATCCGACTGTTTATTATCTTGTCTTTTAGTAACTGCCCAGCAGCTTGTTAATTGAACTGTGGGATTTTGCCATTAAAGACACCTGCAATGGTATC
>JAQCCA010000079.1 GCA_027621155.1 Pseudomonadota bacterium
CTTTTTTATAATTTCCTTTATTTGTATAAGCATTACCTATTGCTACAATTCCTGCTGCCCATTGTGATTGAGCCTTTTCAACTTCGGCTACCGTAATACTGTTAGTGCTTTGTGTGAGTGTTGTTAATGCTTTGCTATCCGTTGCAGTTGATGTCGCTGCTGCGTTTGCTTTTTGCGTAGCAGCAATCCCAAGCACGAGAAAAAAACTCAATACAATAGGTGTAATGCGCCCTTTTAAATCCAATGACTTAACCCTTGCAGCCTGAGATTTTGGTAGTTTTCTATCATTATCCATAAATTGTCTCCTTTGTTATAGTTTGTATCAATATGTAGATTTCGATGAGTTAAGCATTAAATTGCTAAATTTGCAATTTTTTTACATTTTATGCTAGCCAATCGCTAAGGCTTTATATAAAGTAAGTCGCAACTAATAAGCACCATGTTAAATTTTAGCTTATTTGCCAAAGCAGGATGCTTAATTAGGAGATGTGAATGGTAATATTTTGTCGAACCTCAATGACAAAACAAATATAAGGACAAATACATAGGGAGAAAGTCAATGAAGAAAATCACCGTTGAAGAAAAAATTACTAACCTTTACCACTGCTCAATTTTAGAGTTTTTTCAACAGTGCATGCACCGCAAAATGGTAACCCATGATATTGCAAAATTACTCGATTGTAGTGTCAGCAACTTGCGTCGTATCGCGCGCAAGTATAATTTTCATTTTCACCACCCCGAGCCGACACCGATGTTGGCACAAAATCAAAATTTCCTTAAAAAGAAGCTAAATATCGATAATTTCCTCTCTCGTCGCTGGCGAGTTGGGCAGTATGCTTAGAAAATATATCTCTCTGTTGAAAATTGACCACGAGGATCATCGATCGTTAAAGAGAAATCTTTATTTTGATCAAAACTATCAGCATCTAATTGCCACTGATTATTTTCTTGTCGAATAAGGTGTCTATTCTGCGGAATACCTTGTTTATCTACATAGTGAATAATCACATAAGCACGCTCTTGTTTAGCATTAAGCGTGATATTAAACACTCCATTAGACTGGTTGATAGCTGCCAATAAGCTAAAGCGTTCTTCATTCACTTCAATACGTTGATCGTCATTATGGTTGCTGTTGTTAGAGGAGTCACTTGCAGATTCTGTTGTCTCTGTCTCAGTTACTGAGTCCACTTGCAATGCCGCTAATGAATACTCAGATGAGTTAAACTGCCCAACATGCATATCGTGTACGGTAAACTGCACTGGTTTCATCAAGTCAATATTACTGCCCTGCCAAGTCCATTGATAACCATCTGTAGGTGATAGATGCACATTTTGTTTAAGACCCTGCTGATCCATATAGTGGAAAATCACATAATGACGCTGCTGTTTTGCATCAAACGTCAATTGTAGCTCATCATTATTGCGTGTCATCTTGGCACTAAAACGCCCGTCTGGGTCACTGAGCAAGATACTATTTGAATTAACCGTAGCTTCTTCGTTTGTATTATTTGGATCATTTGAAGTATTTGAATCACTTGTGTTATTACTATTATTTGCCGCTGTATTGTCGGTATTTACGGCTAAGTCAGCTGCTAAATACGCTATACTTTCAAACTGCCCAAATTTTGAATCCTGCAAGGTAAATTTAAACGGTTTATTTAAATCAAAATACTGCGTGCTATAAGTCCACTGCGACTTACCATTGATCATACCATTTAGTATCAGTTGAACATTTTGCTGCACACCATTGTGATCGATAAAGTGCAGAATAATATAGTTACGCGTCACTTCGCTATTCATCTCAACGGTAACTACATTATCATTAACACGCAATACACCATCAAAACGTCCTTCAAGATCAGTTATTGCTAAAACGACATCATGATTTGCTGTTGTATCTTCTGGGTTATTTTCTGTGGTTGATGATGATTGATCATTATTATTGTCACCACTTTGATTATTTTGGTCACTGTTATTACCGTCATTACTATTATTTGAATTATTTGAGTTATTCGTCGATGAATTATTATCTGTTGTATCCTCGGATGGATTGTTTGTTTCAGCATTCGTATTATTATTTGTGTTTGTATTATCATGTGGATCTTCTGTGGTACTCTCTTGAGCAGATAAGGAAATATGTTTGACAATTCCATTATCCAAAAGTGCAAAACTTCGAGGATTCACGACAAAACTCACACCATCACTAAAGCGCACTTCTTTCGCCACATTATCGGCATTAAAAGCAATATAACTATACTGACCATTATTATTAAAAACCGCATAGCTTGGTGTATTTGCATAAATATCTTTAACCACTTGACCACGTAATGTCAGATTATACAACCAATGATATATCAAGGTATCTGTCGTGCCATATTCTGGCGTGTATTGCATATTTTGGTAAGCTGTCATCGCTCCTTGCGCATCCTGCAGTGCCATATACTGCAACAAAATCCCCTGCCAGTTATTCCACTCTAGATTATTGTTGTCACTAGAAGTTTCAAAAAAAGCATTGCTGGCATTTAAATCTGCGATGTTTTTAGCGACATACTGAGGGTATTGCCCTAAATATAGCGAGCCACCATGAATCGGTAAGAAATTAATCCCATGGATTTCCTCAGGATTTGCTGTCCACCACGTGCCATATACACCGCCATCAGACCAAACAATCGCATTATTAGAATGACCAAAATCACTTGGAAAAACGGCATTATCCACATCAAACCAATATTGATTAATCGCTTGATTTTCTAAGCTATATAAAAGCACACCCAAGTCTCTTAAGTTATCCTGTTGTGTTGCCTCTGCCCATAAAATCACCGCACTTGAAAAATGCATCGACTCTGAGGATGACTCTTGGTTATTACCTGAGGCAAAGCTCGCATGCCCTGATGCCCAAGCGTGCCCAGCATACAGATCATATTGTCTTAACCACGGGAAGCGCATGTCATTACGTTCAATATTCGCCACATCTTTAATGACCAAATTAATCATGTCTTTATAATTTTGAGCCCACGCACTATCGTACAGTGCAACAATAGCTGCCGCTTTAACCAAATAGCCATAATGGAAATGGTGATCATTTAACTGATCATTACTGCCAAATGACGCCGGATAGCCAATCAGTGTACCCCATATTGGCTCATAGTAATAAAATGCCTGATCATTATTGGCATCAACCGTTAACCATGCAGCAATATCACTTTTTAAGTGTGATAATAAATAATCGCGCTCTGTCGATAACCCTAATTGATCTGCTACTTGAATAAGATCGGCAATTTTGGCATATTCCTTACCACGCCAATAAGTGTCTTTGGCACTAAAGAGTGTAGGGTTTGCCTGTAGTTTTTGAAAATCTGCCATAAATTTTTGGCGCAATAGTGTGCTGTCATCAAACTTAGGTAATATTGGCAACACCCCATGAAAGCGTATTGACGTATTAAAATGATTATTCGCGACAACACGCATTTCACCGCGCGCGCTTTGATAGCTATATGCGGTTAGCTCATCACTACTATTAAGCCATTGATGGCGGTAAAGTGCAGCCAATGGCGTGTTAATATAATCAGGATGAGATTCTTTTAATTCTGTTTGTACATTAAAAGTGCTCAACACACGACTTTGCTCTTTTTGATACTCAAAACTTACTTGTGTATCACGCACAAAGGCAAAGGCATGTTTTTGATAAAAGTTAAGCGTCTCTGGCGTGTTGTCTGGCAAAACCGCCACTGAGAAATAATCCTTGCCGGATAAATTAGATCGTAAACCATAAACCCAGTTATTATTGCCATGCTGCAATCGTTGCCATTGGCTACCATGTGGTGCAAAAATCCCGTAATGGTGATTGTTAATGGTAACACCAACACTATTATTTGACTGATACCACACCTTGGCAATATCACCTGCGGCACGCGGCTCGTCACTGCTACCGATATTTACAGTATTAACAGCAGGCATATGTGCTGTTAGGTGATGATTTGACGCATCAAGATAATAGCTTTGCGTCTCTAGTTGAAAAGGCAATTTGACATTTTTTTGTGTTAGATCCAGTAGCAAACTTCCTTGTCCTTCCGTTTGCCAAATCTCAACACGTACTTTACCATTATTAAAGTCCTGATACTGACCATAGGATCGATCTTGATCTAAGCCACCGCGATCATTCTGTGTATATCGCTCAATACTTTGTTCATCGGCATCCGTGGCAAAATTACTATAAAGCTCGACTTTGTCATACTCGCCATCACCGTTGAAATCATAGGATATACGCGCTTTAATCGCCAAACCTGGTGCGTTAGCATTAATAAATATGGCAAACTCCGTTGCATTGCCAAGATACTGACCATTGATATGATCTAATGTGAATACTTGTGCATTAAAAGGTGAGAAATGATGATTTTGTTTAAGCTCAGCAAATTCAATCACCGCATCTTTGTTGCCTTTTTTTTCAAAATAGGTAAAAGGTAATCCATGACCAAAAGTCGCTCTTAATTCATCTTGCCCTTGTTGCCATAAGCTTGTCACAGTCCAATCGGAATAAGCATCAACAACCGTCTTATCAACGTTAAAACCATCTAAACCAATCGTCATATCAGCAAAATGCGGATATTGATAACCTGAATTGCGTTGTAGTATTTTGCCCTGCCATTCATGCGAATAAACACGTGCCTCTTGTGGGTAGCCAATCTCTAAACCTTTGGCATTTGTTTTGACACTTAACGGATGCGGAAACATCGCCTCTGAAAACATGTTTTGATTATTAAAACTCCAAATAAGAGATGACCACCAATCGGTTGTTGGATAAGGTGAGCTCAATTGTGAGGAGACTTTGGGTGCTGCATTTAATGCAGTAAATGGTTTGCCACTCATTATATCCACTCTATTATGCAAGCTATCGGTATAACTACCCTTTTCAAGCTGTAAGATATCAGCAAATGTTGGCGAAAAACAAAATAATGAGCCAAAGCCTAAATAACGAGATAGACGTGACACTTTAAAAAACTTAACAGGTGATAACAACTTATTGGTATTCATAATATGCTCCTCTTAAAGTCAAAAGAATGTGTGCACATTTAGTATACAAATTGAATAAGAATCACAGGTGTTTTTTTGATGACTAAAAATGACTAGAAATAACTCACACGACAAACAATCGCAAACTCACAATACTGACAGCTCGCCGCTGAGGGTGTTAACATCGACTCCCCTGCAACGAAACCTGACATTTGTTCATCCAATTGTCTTTGCCAATAGTGTTTTAATGCCGCGTAATTTTGTGGCGCATCTTCAGATATTTTTTTGGCAGGATAAGCTTTTGGTTCGCCTTCTTGTATCCAATCGTCAATGCTTGAGATACTTTGCAAGCCAATCTTAGCACCGTTTACCGTCGCAACTGCCACGGCATCAGCATTTTCATAGATGGCATATAATGGCAATTGAGATTCGGTAATCGGTGATTTTAGCAAATCACTAATTTGATAACTTTTAGAAGTTTTATAATCAATGACTACGGTATGATTGTCTTTAAGCCGATCAATTCGATCTAAACGTAGCTTAAGTGTCACCCCTGCAATTGTGCATTTGAGCTCTTTCTCAAGGGCTAAAACTTCAAACGGTTCTTGTCGTGACTTCTCATAATCAAGCCACTGTATGATCACCTCTTGCAAACGCACAATCTCAACTTCTTTGATAAGTTCTGGCAACATATTGATTAATGTCACATGACTATTTAACGCTGATTGGACATGTTGCGCTATTTTTTCGATCAATACATCTTTTGGCATATTGCTTAAGTTGTCAGATGTTCTTAACTCGCGCCAAATCTGCTCTAATACATGATGGATAATCACGCCCTTCTCAAGTGCTGATAATATTGGTTTATGCGCTTTATCGGCTTCCAGATGCAATCGATGAATCAATGCAGCGCGATACGGACATTCAGCAAAGTTTTTAAAAACTTGCGAGCCACCCTTGAGCGTTTGACGGGCTTCAGTTGTCATGGCAGACAATGAACTGTCTTCAAATACATTAAAGTGAACTTCCTCATTCTTTTTGTAATCAAGCTTTGTGTGATCATAATCAATTGCAGCCAACCCCATCAGTAAAGGTGAGCACATTTGTATTTTTTCATCATTTAATAAGGCATAGCTAAAATGAATATGTTGCGCCTGTTTGGTTAAGCGCTTGGTAATGGTTTTGGCAAATTGAAGCTCTCGCTCGACACTGGAATGTGGCATCGAGTGTGATCGTTGCAATGCCAAAGGCAAATAAGGATTCATATTGGCAAGACTTGGCCAGTTACTATCACTCATGCGCATTACAAACAGATGATCAAAATAAACTTCGGTTGCCTCAAGCATCCCTAGGATATGCACGCGTGGATTCGTTGTCGTTTCAGTTTGAAAAAGCGTGTTACTGGCTAATGTTTGTAATTCTATCAACCACTGATTAAACTCAAGCTTAATCTCTAAGCGCGTTAACATAATAAGCTTATTAAGCAGCTTATAAAACTGTGCCAACGCCTGATGCTCTATACTGGTAAGCTTGCAATGATCAAGATACCCAAGGATTGCAAGTGCTTCTTTTAGCTTCTCAATAAAAGCAAAAGCCGTGAGTTTACCCTCTTGCCTATGCAACTTATGAAAATGCAACATCTGCGTGATCACTTTCAATAAGATTGGATCACAATCATCAGTAAATAACTTAAGTTTAACCAACTTAGCAAATTCAATGGATTCAGGTGCTTTTGATTTAAGAGCTTGCAGCTTTTGATATCTTTGAGTTTTGAAATCAGCATACCCTTTAAGATAGCTTGAGCTTAACATCAACTTAATATCATCATAGCTTAGGGTTTTACTCATCTTAAGCCATAGCATCAGCTGATAAACAATGCCTTGATACAATAAGCTTTCACCACCTGATATGGTATATTCACGCGCACTGTTATCTAACAAAGGATTTTGTTTGACTTTATCTGCAATAAAATACTGATCAAAGGCATCAATCAAAGCGCCAAATTGCGTCTGTAAATCTGGCACGATTACGCCAATTGTTGCTTGTGGCTCGCTTTGGCTTAATTCAAAGACAGCTTTGGCAACTTTTTGAATCTCCAGTTGATCCTCAAGATATTCGGTTATTTGCAACTTGCTTTTTGTATTGATTAAAGTCCAATTATCTATCGTAATATCAAGCTTAGATACACAGTACGCAAAAAACGCCTCCATTTGTGGTGTCACGGTATCAAAGCCAACTAAGATAATCTTCTGATAATCCAAATGCGCAAACGTCTTAGCTAGTACCTCATGCTTTGCCAACAGCTCTGTGATGAGGCGTGATTTATCTATCCAGTTATGTTCAGTCAACGTGTTTTGATAGCGCTCGATCCAACGCAAAAACAAACGAACATTCTTATTTTCTGTTTCATTCTCAAGCGATTTAACATCCAGGTTCCATTGTTGTAATAGTTGCCATGCACCAAGTACGAGCTTTGCCTGCTGCGCATTGGGCATAAAAACATCCGCATCATCCTTAAGAAAGCTCAATAATAAAAAGCGTGCCTCATCATCACTAATTAAGTTAGGCAACGCATGATCAATCATTTGTGCATGCGTATATAAAGCGTCAACCAATCCATCAAAGCTCATACAAACATCATAGAATACAACATACTGCTGCTGATTACGCGCATAGTCTAAATACATTGTCGTTAAATGATCTTTTAAACGCGTATTGGCGGTGATAACAATTGTTTTGTCATCAATTTGATTTAATAACCCAAGATAATGACTGATGCCTTGATCCTCATTTAATTGTTTGTATGCATCAAGCATTTTTTAGAATAACCACATCACACGGTGCATTATTAGAAATCTTGCTTGCGACTGAGCCCATACGCCCAAAAACGCCATGATGGTGACCGTTGAGAATCAGAAGATCGATCTTTTGTTTTTCAATATATTCAATAATGCCATCTGCCACAGAGTCCGCATCAATGACTTTACAGATCACATGATCATGTTTGGCAATATTTGCAGTGACTTCAGTAAATTTTTGTGTCAAGCGATCTTTGATTAACTGGTTAGGTGTTTCCTCTGAAATACCTGCGCCATAGCCATAGTCAAAAACGGTTTTATGGACACTGATAACATGCAGCTTCGCTTTTTTGGTTTTAGCATAATCAACCAAATGATCCAATACTTTTGCCACATCGTCATTAGCATCGATTGCATAAATAATATTTTGGTATTCAAACATTCATATCTCCTTTTAGTTGCATTGAAATGACATATACCGCTGATCTACACTCTATTCCGACCTTGGGATTAAGGTCAAGCGAATACTTTGCAGGAATGAACCTTTTTACTTCAATTTAATTTTAGCTACAATATCCTTGTTTTGTGCTTTAAATCAATTTAAAAAATTAAAAAAGGAAAAGCCATGGATAAGGGTTTAGATTTTTTATGTAATACACCATTAACAGCTGATATAAATGCTATCAAACAACTGCTTGTAAGCAAATTATCACCTCAGGAGAAATGGCAACAACTAACACGGCACTATTTAACGCCCAATATTTCTTTTGATATTCATCATAAGCTATATCACCTTTGTTATGCTAAGAGCGAATTTAAACCCATTTGGTTGCCTGATACTGAAACAATCAAAAATAGTTATCTAGGCAAATGGCTTGATAAGCTTAATTTTTCCGATGTTTCTCAGTTTTATCAATATAGTATTGACTCACCTCAAACTTTCTGGGGACAAGCAATTGCTGATTTGGGTTTATCTTTTAGCAAAAAACCACTAGCAAGCTTTGATATGTCATTATTTCCCTACACGCCAACATGGTTACCAGGTTCTGCTTTTAATATTGCTCATTGCTGTATTGATGTTGAAGATGATCTTGCGATGAAGCCTGCGATTATTTATAAAGGGGTTCGTTATGGCAAATGTACCCATCAAACGATAAATTATGCCGAGCTCAAAGACTTGGTACTTACAATTGCTCAAGGACTTAAACATCATTATCAATTAAGCCCAAAAGATACCGTTGCTATTATTATGCCGATGAATATCGAGGCAGTGGCAACTTATTTGGCCATTATCTATCTTGGTGCGAGTGTTGTCTCAATTGCCGATAGCTTTTCCGAGAGTGAAATCAATAAACGACTTAAGATTAGCAATTGCGAACTCGTAGTGACTCAAGATGTGATCACTCGTGGCAATAAAACACTTGAGCTCTATCAAAAGATTATGAGTTGTCAGGTTTCATCAATTATCTGCTTAAACACTAAAAATCAAGGTGTCAACTTACGTGCTAATGACATGTCTTTTGATGATCTATTAACTCCACATAACATAAGCATCATGCCTGACCCTTATCTACATAATGCACAAGGTGTTATTAACATTTTATTCTCATCAGGCACAACAGGCACACCAAAAGCCATTATTTGGGAGCAAAGCACAGCACTTAAAGCAGCAACCGATGCCAAGCTTTATATGGATACTAACAAAGAAGAT